>PAMG01000022.1 GCA_002707245.1 Flavobacteriales bacterium | reverse complement strand
ACAAAAAAAGAAAAAGCATACAAAGCAGCTGAAATACAGAAAGCCACCTTACATGCCATCCATATTCCTTTACAAATCATGCAAAATTCATTAGAATCTATGGATTTAATAAAAACTTTAGCTATGTCGGGCAACCCAAACTCAGTAAGTGATGCAGGTGTAGCTGCAACATGTGCAAGATCAGCAGTTTTAGGTGGATATTTAAATGTAATGATAAACATCAAAGACTATAACAACGAAACAGACAAAATTAAAATCATTAAAAAAGCTGAAAAAATCAAAGCAAAGGCTATAAAAAAAGAAGATCAAATTCTTAAAAAAACCATGAAAATAATACAAAAGCCTATTTAAAATAGTATGAAAAGAAAAACCATAAAAAGAATAAGAAGAATATATCTTTTCTCCTCTATTCTAATGGGTGTTCTAGCACCATTAATTTGCTTGTATTTTTTTCCTGAATTTGACCCCAGAATTCATCCAGTTTCATTATTTGGCATACTAAAAGAATCTGCACTCATTTTCACAATCTTGTTAATTATATTTTCAATAGCATTATTATGGAGTGGAATGACAGCTATACGAAAATTAATAAAACACAAAAAATATCAATTCTGGCTACGATTATTTCTTGCAGCTGCTAGTTTTAACTTATGCTTAACTGGAATAATACCCATGACACTAGGCCCCCTACATCAAATTCCTGCTTTATGTTTTTTTCTGGCTTACAATTTTTTTATTTTTCTGTTTGGTATAGGAAGAACAAAATCATATGTAAGACAGGGATTATTTTCTAGCATAATAGGTAGCCTAATGCTTCTTTCCTCTTTATTACTTATCCCATTTCCAAGTTATGGAGTAGCAGAAATATGGTATATATTTTTAATCTTTTTTTGGAATATAATCATGTGGCTGCACCAGCAGAAGTTAATACGCATGTAATTCGAAAACTTGATGCTCTAGTCTGTTTTTTGCTAAATACTTTCTTTCTAAATCAGCAGCAAATGGCACTGGAGTATCTAGGCTAGAAACTCGATATATCGGAGCATCTAAATACTCAAATAAATCTTTTGCAATCAAAGAAGCTATATCTGCACCAAATCCGCCAAGATGAGTGTCTTCATGTAGAATTAATACTTTACCAGTTTTTATCACTGTTTCTTTAATTGCAATAATATCTAGGGGAATAAGAGTTCTTAAATCTACTAAATCTATCGAGATATTATGATTATCATTAATAAAGTCTAATGCCCAATGTACACCCATGCCATATGTAATAATACTTAAATCATGGCCAGATTGTAATAAATTAGCTTTACCTAATGGTATAGTGTAATAATCTTTGGACACATTTTGAGAAACACTTCGATATAATGCTTTATGCTCAAAAAACATAACAGGATTCGGGTCTTCTATTGACGATAACAGCAACCCTTTAGCATCTGATGGAAATGCAGGGTAAACAACTTTTAAACCTGGCGTATGAGTAAACCAAGCTTCATTAGTTTGTGAATGAAAAGGTCCTGCTCCAACACCACCACCACATGGCATTCTTACTACAACATCAGCAGATTGCCCCCATCTATAATGAGTTTTAGCTAAATTATTGACTACGGCATTAAAACCACTACTAACAAAATCAGCAAATTGCATTTCTACTACACTTTTCAAACCGACAACTGAAAGACCTAGTGCCATGCTTAAAACTATGGATTCACATATAGGAGTGTTTCTAACTCTATCTTTTCCAAAAAGATCTACGAATCCATCAGAAATTTTAAAGACCCCACCATAATCTGCAATATCTTGGCCCATAAAAATCAAATCATCATATTTTTCCATTCCTTGTTTTAAAGCAGAAGAAATAGCATCTATAAATCTCACTTCTGTTACATCATTTGACGGAGGTATTTCTTTTAGATGATGTTCTTTAAAAACACTATTTAGCTCGTTTTCTTCATCGGCTATTATATCTTTTTCAGAAAATGCATCTTTAATAGAAGAATCTATTTCATTTTGAATATTCTCTTTCCAAGTGAATATATCTTTTGAGGTCAATATATTTTCTTTCAAAAGATGATTTTCAAAATTAGTTATAGGATCTTTATCCGCCCATTTATCTAGTAATTTTTTTGGAACATATTTAACACCTGACGCCTCTTCATGTCCACGCATGCGAAACGTATCACACTCTACTAATACTGGCCTTGGATTCTTTCGAATACTTTTAGCTAAATCCTGTATCTTTTGAAACACATCAATAACATTGTTCCCATCAATAGTATAGCCATCAATACCATAACCAATAGCACGATCAGATAATTTATTACAATTATATTGTTCTTTCACTGGAGTAGATAAACCATATCCATTATTTTCAATTAAAAAAATGACGGGTAATGACCATACAGACGCAATATTTAATGCTTCATGAAAATCGCCTTCACTAGTCCCCCCTTCACCGGTAAATACTAAACAAACTTTATTTTTTTTATTAATCATATTCCCTAAAGCTATACCACTAGCAACACCCATTTGAGGGCCCAAATGAGAAATCATTCCAACTATATGATGTGTAAGTGAGCCAAAATGAAAAGACCTATCTCTCCCATTTGTAAAACCTGCTTGTTTTCCTTGAAACTGAGAAAACAAAGAAGATAATCTAATATTTCGACCAGTGAAAACACCTAAATTCCTATGCATTGGCAAAATATATTCATTTTCATCTAAGGCATTAACAACAGCGGCAGCAATAGCTTCCTGACCGATTCCAGAAAACCATTTTGAAATTTTACCTTGCCTTAACAACACCAACATTTTTTCTTCAATCATCCTAGGCTTTAACATCGACAAGTACAGATCAACCAATATCTGCTTATTAAAGTTTGATATATTATAATTAATTTTCATTTGATTCAAAATTATATAATTAAATATTTAATTTTGCTCTAATTATCAATTATTTAAAATTAATCATGAATACAGTCAACACCATCCCATCACTAGACTTAAATGATTTCATCAGCAATAACACAGAAAAAAAACTAAATTTTGTTCAAGAATTAGGTAAAGCATATGAGGAAGTTGGTTTTTTATCTCTTAAAAACTATGGACTTACTAATGAAATTGAGCAAGAATTATATAAAGAAGTTTATCATTTTTTTAATTTGCCAGTTGAAATTAAATCCAAATATGAAAAACCTGAACTAAATGGACAAAGAGGATATGTGTCCTTTGGCAAGGAAAAAGCAAAAGGATATAAAAAATCTGATTTGAAGGAATTTTGGCATTTTGGACAAGAACTAGAGGAGAATGACCCACTTGTTAATGAATATGAGCCAAATGTATTTTGTGATGAATTACCAAACTTTAATAAAATTGGTCGGCACGTATTTAATAGCCTAGAAAAAACTGGGATTTATATTCTACAAGCATTAGCTACATACCTAGAATTACCTGAGAATTATTTTGACAAAAAAGTTACAGGAGGAAATAGTATATTAAGAGCTATACATTACCCTCCAATACAAACTGAACCGAAAGGAGCAGTTCGAGCAGCAGCTCATGGAGACATCAATTTAATCACTATTTTAATGGGTGCAAGTGCATCCGGACTAGAAGTGCAAACAAGAAGTGGGCATTGGATTCCTGTAACAGCACTTCCAAATCAAGTAGTAGTTAATATTGGTGACATGATGTCCAGATTAACAAACAACAAGTTACATTCATCTATTCATCAAGTTGTAAATCCTCCAAAAAAAGATTGGAGCAAACCACGATTCTCTATCCCTTTCTTTATGCACCCAAGATCAGAAATGTCGTTAAATTGTTTAAATTGTTGTATCGATGAACAAAATCCAAAACATTTTCAAGACATCACTGCTGGAGAATTTTTGGAAGAAAGAATTAAGGAACTAGGTCTAAAAAAATGAAAAAAGGAGGTATTGTTTTCTCTACAAATAAGAATTTACACATAGAAGAAGAAGAAGAAGAATGTGCAGTGAGTAAAAATAATTTTACTGTTTCAGTTTGTTTTGAAAAAAAAGGAAGAGCAGGGAAAGGTGTAACTATTATTAGAGGTATAGAAGAAGATTCTAACACAATAAAAAAATTAGCAAAAGAAATCAAAAAAACTTTATCAATAGGTGGCAGCAATAAAAATGGTGAAATCATACTACAAGGCAGAATACAAGAAAAAGTAATTGGTTTACTAAATAAAAAAGGATATCAAACTAAAAAGGTGGGTGGATAATCAACTACTTAAAACAGTCGCATAACACTCCTCATATAAAGGTATTATTTTATTAATATCATACATTTTTGCTCTTCTATATGCATTAGCACTGAATGTAGAATATAAATCTGAATCAGACAACAAATCAATCGACACCCTACTCATATTTACAACATCTCCCACGCTGCAAGCATAGCCTGTTTCACCATCTTTAACTAATTCAGTAATGCCCCCTGAATTTGTTGTTATAACAGGGACACCAAATGACATTGCCTCTAATGCAACAAGACCAAAACTTTCTGATTCTGAGGGCAATAAAAATAAATCTGTTTCCTTAAGGATTGAGTCAATATTTTTACTTTTTCCAAGAAAAGAAACACGAGATTCTAAATTATATTCCTTGACTAATGATTTAGCTTTTAACAACTCAGGACCTTCACCAATCATAATTAATTCGGAATCAATTTTGTTACAAATACCTACAAATACCCGAATGACATCCATTACCCTTTTAACAGGTCTGAAGTTAGAAATATGTGTGATTTTTTTCTTATTATTTAATATTCTTGGAAGTGAAAATCCATTCTCTAAATTAATGAAATTGGGAATCACTTTAATCTCATTTTTTATGTTAAAATAAGTTAATGTTTCTTGTTTTAAATCCTCTGAAACACAAGTCACCAAAGAAGATTTATTTATGGCATAATTAACAGAAGATAAAACAAATGGACTCTTTCCAACTAGAGTAATATCTGTACCATGTAAAGTAGTGACAATTGGAATAATAATATTTTTTTCTAATAGAATTTGTTGTGCATTAACTGCAGCATAAGCGTGAGGAATAGCATAATGAACATGTAACACATCTAAATCAAAACACTCAACCACTTCAGATATTCTGGCAGCTAAAGCTAATTCATAAGGTGGATATTCAAATAACGGATATGTGGGAATATTGACTTTATGATAATAAATATTTTCTTTTAACAAATCTAACCTAACAGGTTTCTCATAAGATATAAAATGGATTTCATGCTTATTTAACAAACCTAAACCTAACTCAGATGCAACAATTCCACTACCACCAAATGTTGGATAACAAATGATACCTATTTTCATAATTTTACTCCTTTTTTATATTTAATACAATTTAATTCATTGCCTAGTGAATCGTATGTGCACCAACTACCATGTTTCTGACCATTAAGAAATTCCCCCACCTCCTTCACAAAACCTGATGGAAAAAAACTAATTTTTTCACCATTCAATTCATTTGAAGAATAAATCGATTTTGATTTAATTTCACCTGTTTTATAGAATGCATAAGCTGTATCAACAATTAAACCATGATTATACATATATTGAATACTTAGCTGTTCATTATCAAAATACCACTGAGCTAAACCATGTTTTTTATTATACATATAATCAACTGACTCCTGTTTTTTGCCATTTCGATAATACTTCACAAATAAACCATGTCTATCACCTAAAACATATGACGATTCTAAATTAATCCTACCATTATCATGAAAATACTTTTGTATTCCATCATACCCCCCATCCTTAAACACCTCTTGCTCAATTAATTTTCCTCTTTTGTTTAATACTACTCTAATTCCATCAAGTTTTCCATTTTGATAATTCAAAAGTTCTCTAACTTGTCCATTTTCATGATATTTTATCCACAAACCATGTTCTTGATTATTTACAAAAAAGCCTTCCTCAGAAACAATACTATCATTGCTATATGGAAAATATAATTTCCAATAGCCCTGTTTATTGTCATCAGAATCAATAAGATTATGTTGAGAAAATAAAAAGAATGGGAACAGAAATAAAATGATTATTCTCATAATTAGTATAATATTGATTGATAAATTAGTTCTTGTATTTCAGTTCTAATATTTTGATCTAACAGCTTCATGTTTTTACCATCTGGATAAGATCTTGCATTAGATAAAAATATATATATAATGCCTTCTGATGGGTCAGCCCAAGCTAATGTGCCTGTCCATCCAGAATGACCATAACTTTTAAGTGATATAGAGTCACATGTTGGACCATTTTCATCAGGATCAATACTAGGCTTATCAAACACAACCCCCCTCCTATTTTGATTAGTATAAAATGGGGCAGAAGTAAATTTAGAAATCATTTTTTTAGACAAAATCTGCCGACCTAAATATAGACCATCATTTAAGTATAATTGCATTAATTTCATCATATCAATAGCATTTGAAAACAAACCTGCATGTAATGAAATCCCACCAAATAATGCAGCACCTTGATCATGAACATGTCCTTTAATAAGTTGATTGCGAAAATAATCATCATTTTCTGTAGGCACAATTAAAGATGGCTGAAAATACCGCAAAGGAGTATATGTTAATCTTAATGCTTCTATATTCTTATAAAATTTAAAACGAACATACTCGTCAATAGATAATGGCTTGATTTTATCTTCTACAATAGGTTGTAATAAATAAAAACCTAAGTCACTATATTTATATTCTTTTTTTGCTAATAATTCCGAGGCCAAAATTTGTTGAAATATCTTGTTTTTGTAATCTGTTTTTAAATATAGATTTTTAGCAACCAACCATTGATAGCTTAATGAGTATCTTTTATCATACAGGGAATCAATTAACATTTTATTTTCATCTAATGTGTATTGATAAAAAGGAATCCAGGGAAATAGTGCAGCTTGATGAGTCAAAATATCAATTATTTTCAAATCACCTTTATTACTCTCTTTATAATCTTTAATATCACCTAAAAACTTATAATTATAACGTTTTAATTTTTTATTTAAATGAATCGATTTTTCATCAACTAAATCCATGAAAATAGGAGCAGCTGCTGCAATTTTAGTAATTGATGCAACATCATACAGATGATCATCATTTACTGGAAATCTACGATCATAAGTATGGAAACCAAAAGATTTTTTATAAAACACTTTACCATACCTAGCTATCACAATTTGACAACCTGGCATAACCTTTTGAGAAATTGCATTATTAACAAGTGAATCAATAAGATTAAGCGAATCTATACTCATTCCGACTTCAATAGGTGAAACAAAAGACAAATCTCTGATTTTATGGGTACTTAAACCATCTCCATGTGAAAAAGCATCCAAAGATAAAGGAAGCCTTCCCTTGGCTGGAAAAGAACCAAAAATTAATTGTGCTGTTATATCTTGAAAAGAAACAGAATTTTGATAAGACAGTATCAAACCATTAATATTACCTAACGGAAGATCATTCACTAACCTTGGATGACCAAAAACACTTAAAATGACGTTGTTTCTTTGAGATATTTTCTCAATAAACATAATATCTTGTTTAGAAAGGCGATGTTTTTCCCAAAAGTTATTATCTGGATAATGTAATCCAACAATAACAACATCATAATCTAATAATGAAGTTAAATTAACAGGCGGGTTCTTATCATAAGGATTAGTAGTTTCTTTAATGAGTTGATTTAAATCTGAATCGTATATATATTTTGAGATTGGAATGTAATTATTTAATCTTTCATAAAACACATCACTATTTGAATATATTTTGCCATCGGTATCATTTTTATATCTACTATCAGGACCCATTAGTATACATGCTATTTTATTGTCAATAGTTTTCTCTTTTACAGCAGACATTACCTGCTCATTAGAAATAGGAATAATATTATTCTGATTTTTTAAAACAGTTACCGCATGTTTAGCAAAATCACAATTTAACTGGTTTGATGACTCAGAGATAAAATCAAATCTCGAATTAGATTTTGCTTTAGGGTCGAATACACCAACCCACTTTTTTATCATTAAAATTTGCTTACAACTATGATTCAATTGTTGTTCTAAAAGCTTATCATCAAGAATCTTAGATTTAATTAAATTAATAGCTGCTGGGATATCACTTGGGTAAAGTAAAATATCATTACCCGCTAAAAACGCCTTTAACTCTCTTTCTCCTGCTTGATTATAGCCAGCAAGAGCATTCATGTTTAAAGCATCACTAACTACAAGACCTTGAAACCCCATGTCTTTTTTCAGAATATCAAAAATAAGGGTTTGAGAAAAAGAAGATGGAATACCCAATGTATCTATTTTAGGTAAATTCATATGAGCAATCATAATAGATCCAAGCCCATTATGAATAAGTTTAGTAAATGGAAACAATTCTAAACTATCTAATCTAGCTCTATCATGGTTTAAAACAGGTAAACTATAATGAGAATCCGTATCAGTATCTCCATGACCTGGAAAATGTTTAGCACAGGCTAAAATATTATTATCCTGTAAGGCTTTCATATAAGCTAAAGCTTGATTGGCTACTAATACCTTATCAGACCCAAAAGAACGCCTATCAATAATTGGGTTGTTAGGATTATTATTAATATCTACAACAGGAGCAAAATTAATATGTAATCCTAACTCTTTGAATTCCGAAGCAACAACCTGGCCAAATTGATAAATAAGATTATCCTCACGACACGCTCCTAAACTCATCATCCACGGGAACTTTTGCACACTATCTAATCTCATCGAAACCCCCCACTCTGCATCCATACCAGCAAGTAATGGCAGCTTTGATAAATTATTATATCTATTTAATAATTTTTTCAACTCATTAGGTCCAGATTGAAAAAATATCACTCCTCCTATGCCATAATTTAAAATTAAACTATCTACTATTTGATAATGAACCTCATCTAAATCCTTTCCGTTAGCATGAACCATAAATAACTGAGCTATTTTTTGATCTAATGAAAGTTCGCCTAATAAACTATCTGCCCAATTAGATATTTCAAGCGTTTGATAAGGGATTTTAGAATTATCATTTGCATAAACAAATTGAAACAAAAAAATGAAAAAAAATGAAAAAAAATATTTCAAAACAGGATTACAGTTAATTTAAGTAAACAATCTAGTTAAATTATTAATAAAATAAAATACCACAAAAAAGCTAGCTAAATTTATTATGAAAATCTGTAGGCAAAGTAATAATTTTTTTATCCTTATGACTATAGCAAACCAATCCTGTTTTCACTCTAGCAACTTCTAAATCAGAATCCAAATCTTTAATTAAATAAAAAAGTTCAAAACCATAATTATATAATTCTGAAACTGATATCTGAATACTTAACTTGTCTCCATGAAATGCTTCTTTTTTATATACTACAGCACTATCTGCCATTAGCAGAGAAAATCCATAAAAATCTCTTTCTTCTAAACCTAAAGATTGTAAAAATTGAACACGTGCTTCATGAGCAATGGTTAGTACTGAATCATTACCCATGTGTCCTCCATAGTTCATGTCACCTACCCTTAAAGCTAAACACATTTTAAAATCAAATTTACTAGGAAGTGGCAGTTTTATTCTAGGCATATCACTCTATTTAAAATGTTTAATTTAATATATTTACTAAGAAATGAAAAACTTAATTTTAATATTCATACTATTTACTAGTTCTATCAATCAAATTAAATCTCAATCTGTTAAAATAGATAACATAAAAAACAGCACATTACTTATCAAACTAACTACTAATGAACATTTAATTAATTACCATATAAATAATGAGGATTTTGAAAAAGCTGAATTAATACGAATAAACCAAAAAACAGAAAACGAACAAATTATTTCAGCTTTTAAACAATCTTGGTCATCTTGTAAGGTATATTTTTTTTATAGCCATCATACAAGTCAAATAAAAAATAAAAAATTAGATTATGTGTTTAAAGATATTAATGAAACTAAATTAAATGATTTAGAAAAAAAAGAATTATCAAACCATCAAAAAAAACTTCAATTAATAATTGGACATTTTGGGCAAACAAATGGCACATTAAAATTTAATGCACTGGTTTTAATGGATCATGAATTTAAGCAATTTGAAAAAACTATACCAAAATATGTGAGAACATATAAAGGTTTATGGTTTTTAAAAAGGACCCCGACAAAAGTAGTGGAAATTTTAGAAAAAAAAAATAACCTGGCATTATTCAAAATAACTAGGAAACTTTTTCTGAAAAACATCTAATATTTTAGGACATATCCAAGCATCAATTGCTGCATATTTTTTTTGTGCCTCTGTCAACTCATTACTAGACCAATCTGATAATCGTTGTTTTTTACTAATTCGACTACCCAATAACATAATAGATAATTTAACCGCACCAATACTTTTAAATCCACATTGTAATGCTAAAGAATTTAAATCTATAAAATTACATGGTTCAAATAATTTAATTTTCTGTAAAGCAGAAATATCATTTTTAATATCAATTCCAACTTTCTTTATATTAGGACTTGACAAGAGATCTACTATCTCTTGCATAAATCCTACTTTGTCAATCCTAAATAAAAACACTGAATTATGAACCGATAGTTGAAGTAAAGAAATATTATAACTTACCCCTTTCTGAAAAGCAGGTTTTGTTTCTGTGTCAAAACCAATTACATCTGATTTAGATATAACTTTACAATACTTTACAACATCCTTTTTGGTATCTATAAGATGAATGACACCATCAAACACAATAAGTGGGTATTTAGATACATCCTCCTTGTTAATATAATAATCCATCTTCAAAATTTATAATTTAAATGTTTCATTATTGTTTGCATAAAAAAATCCAGAGCCAACCTGTGAATATTCTTTATTAGATTCAAATGTTGACCATACAGGCACTAAATCCATAGTATCTATTTGCAAACAATACTTAACATCTTCATCTAAATCCATCCTTCTCCGATATGCAGAATCTGCTAAAAATTGAAATAAATTAGATTTTCCCAAATCATACATGTTTTTTGCCAAAACCACAGAGTCAGACTCAGAGTAAAATTGCCTATTGAGCAACAACTTCTCTGACAACAATCCTGCTAATAACATGTCTTCAATACACAAACGACCCTTCCATCCAGAACAAACAATTAACACATCATTATTGCTATTAGAAATATAATCTACAATAGAACTTATATTAAGAAATGAAGCTAATAACATACCATTTCTGGCCATTTTAGCTTTACTAATAGCCAAAGTTCCATTTGTAGTAGTAATGGCTAATGAAACATTTCGAAAATCTTGATTATGATATGACAATGGTGAATTACCAATATCAAAACCTGGAACAATCTTACCATCTCTCTCAGCAGCAACTAAATATTTCTGTTCATAAGAAGGATTAATATCATTTTTATATTTTACAGCATCTTCAATATTTGCCACTGGAATCACTCTTTCACCACCATTATTTAGAAAGACACACATCGCAGAAGTCGCTCTAAACACATCTATTATAACAACTTGCTTATTAGACAAATCAAACAAATCAATAAGAGATGGAGCAAGACAAATATCTATTTTATATTTCATAAAATGGTCGTTTTACAATTTTTGCTTTTATCTTTTTGCCTCTAATAGAAATAAAAATAAAATTATCAATATTAGATTCCGACTTAATAACATAACCCATCCCTAAACCTTTTCTCAATGAGGGTGACATAGTACCAGAAGTTACAATACCAATTTTAACATTGTTAATATTAAAAATTTCATAATCTTTTCTAGGCACACCTTTTTCTTCTAAAACAAATCCAATTAAACATCTATTTAGACCATTTTCCATTTGCTTAATTAAAACATCTTTACCTATAAAATTTTTATTCATTTTGACAATCCATGACAAGCCCGCCTCTAGTGGAGTGATTTCTTCAGAAAGATCATTACCATATAAACAATATCCCATTTCTAATCTTAATGTATCTCTTGCTGCTAGACCAACAGGTTCAACAAATTCACTTGTAGAAAATATTTTACTCCAAATAATTTCCGCAAATTCTTTTTTGAAATATAATTCAAATCCACCTGACCCAGTATAGCCCGTATTAGAAACAACAACACCTTCACAACCAGCAAATTGACCTACTTGAAAATTATAATATGGGATGTTTTTTAAATTAATATCAGTGAAACGCTGAAGTAAAAGAGAAGAGGTTGGTCCTTGCACTGCCAATAAGCCTCTTTCCTGAGTGACATTAATAATGTCAACATCCATGTTATTATGAGAACAAATCCAATTAAAATCCTTTTCAGTATTAGCGGCATTAACAACCAACATATAAGAATTAGCAGAAAAACGATAAACTAATAAATCATCCAAAACACCACCATTTTCATTCAACATACACGAATACTGAACTTTACCATCAACTAAATTACTGATATCATTGGTTGTAATATATTGCACTAAATCAAAAGCCTTTACACCACTAACCAAAATTTGAGCCATATGTGAAACATCAAAAACACCAACGTGATTTCTCACATGATTATGTTCAAAATTCACACCCTTATATTGTATTGGCATAATATAACCTGCAAAAGGAACGAGTTTTGCATCAAAAACTTTATGGAAGTCATGAAATGGTGTTTTTCTCTCCAAAATAAATTATTAATATTATTTTAATAACGGTTGCAAATATAGTTAACAAAATGATTTATTATAGTGTATTATTTATATAATCTTTTTCAGATATGTTATATATTTGGCGAAATAAAAATAAAAACCTATAATAGCTGATTAAAATTAAAATAACATGGAAATTAATCAATGTATAATTATCGGATCTGGACCAGCTGGATATACTGCTGCCATCTATGCATCTAGAGCTAATTTAAAACCAATACTAATACAAGGGCTGCAACCAGGAGGACAATTAACTACTACAAATGATGTAGAAAATTACCCTGGATATCCTAACGGAATCACAGGTCCAGAAATGATGCAAGATTTACAAAAACAAGCAGAAAGATTTGGGACTCAGGTTATATTTGGAACAGTAACAAAAGTAGACTTGTCGAATACAAAAGGAGGCGTTCATAAAATAATCATTGACAACAAGGAGGAATTACACACAAAAACTGTGATTATTTCAACGGGTGCATCAGCAAAATACCTTGGACTAGAGTCAGAAAAGAAATATATGGGATCTGGAGTGTCAGCATGTGCTGTTTGTGACGGGTTCTTCTTTAAAAATCAAGATGTTGTCGTAGTGGGCGGTGGAGATTCAGCAGCAGAAGAAGCAACTTATTTGGCCAATCTATGTAACAAAGTATATTTATTAGTAAGAAAAGATGAGATGCGTGCATCAAAAATAATGCAAAAAAGAGTATTTGATACTAAAAATTTAGAAGTGTTATTCAATCACGAAACATTAGAGGTAATGGGAGATAAAACAGTAAAATCAATTAAGGTAATAGATACTAAAAATAAACAAGAAAAAATAATAAACGCAACAGGTTTCTTTTTAGCAATTGGACACAATCCAAATACAGAAATATTTAAAGGTCAATTAACTATGGATAAAACAGGTTATTTAATTACACAGCCTGACCGATCACTGACTAATTTACCTGGCGTATTTGCAAGTGGAGATGCACAAGACTCAATCTACCGACAAGCTGTTACTGCAGCAGGCAGTGGTTGCATGGCAGCGTTAGATGCTGAAAAATACTTAGCAGAATTACATTAAAAAAGGGGAGCAAGCTCCCCTTTTTTTCACATAAATCTATCAGCCGGATTCTGTATCTTTTTTAAAAGACCCTTATCATTTATCTAGTTATATTATCACTAATATAATCAAGCAATCCACCCTCCAAGATTGAGCGAGTAACTCTTAGTACAAAAGTACACCTTGGTATATTTGATCTTTCAATCCATAAGGTTTACCCAAATTTAATA
>PAMG01000021.1 GCA_002707245.1 Flavobacteriales bacterium | reverse complement strand
TTGATGAATGATTGTCCAACAAATTGATTGTTGAATGAATGAAGGTTCAAACTCAAGTCAATATATTCCATTTCAGCATATATTTTTTCTCATATCGCAGATTGGGCTTGAATTGATATTAAATGTATTAATTCACAGCAAAATTATAGTGATAAAACAAAGATGCAATTGGAACAATATTATTTGGATTCCATTGCAAATGAACCAGTATATACTCCTTGGTTATTTTTTGGAAAGAAATCATGGACATTGTCTGAGTGTCAAGACAGCGAATTGAAACTTGGGTTAGATTTACAAGGAGGTATGAATGTGACTTTGGAAATATCCATGAAAGATATTTTAATTGCACTTTCAGATAATAGTCAAAATCCTATTTTTAATCAAGCTCTTCAAGTAGCATCAGAAAAAGAAAAAAGTAGTCAATTAGATTATCTTGCATTATTTGAATCCGCTTTTAGTGAATTAAATTCAACTTCCCCTATGTCAACCAGGTTGTCATCTCCAAGAATTTTTGGAAATAAGGATTTACGGGATAAAATTCCTAGTGATGCTTCTGATCAAGAAGTTATGCGAATTATAAGAATTGAAGCAGAAGGTGCTGTTGATAGAGCATTTACTGTTTTAAGAGCTAGAATTGATAAATTCGGAGTTGCTCAACCTAGTATTCAAAAAGCTGAAAGGTCAGGACGGATTATAGTTGAATTGCCTGGTGTAAAAGATGTAGTAAGAGTAAAAAAATTACTACAGAGTGCGGCAGTATTAGAATTTTGGGAGACATATGATAATATTGATTTATTTAATTTTCTACAAGAGGCAAATTTCGCTTTGACAGAAAGCTATGGTTCTAGCATTGAATCAGATGTTATTGAAGAATCAAATACTGCGTCTGAAGATGAAATTAGCGATTTACTATTAGATAATATAGATAATGACACTACGTCTAATATCGTAAATACTCTGTTTGATGTGTTGACTCCACAAATAGCTCAGGATCCAAATGGAAATTTGCAAATTATTCCAGGTCCTGTTGTTGGTTCATCACTTTTAAAAGATACAGCTAAGGTTAATCAATATTTATTCTCTGATGAACTTGTAAATCTTGTTCCAGGTGAATTTCGAAATATTAAGTTTCTGTGGGCTGCTAAACCTTTTGATGAAAAGAAAGAGAGATTGCAGTTAATTGCTATTAAGTCCAATAGAGAAGATAAAGCAAAGTTGGCAGGCGATGTAATTGTTGATGCTAGTCAAGATATTGATCAATTTGGAAATCCACAAATTAATATGCGTATGAATAGAAGCGGGTCTAGACAGTGGCAAAAGGTAACTGGAGAAAATATTGGAAAATCTGTTGCAGTGGTGCTTGATGATTATGTGTATTCTTTTCCGGTAGTAAATGCAGAAATTTCTGGTGGAAGCTCTGTTATTAGTGGTGATTTCACCTTAGATGAAGCACAAGACCTAGCTAATATATTGAAGGCTGGTAAATTACCTGCTCCTGCTAAAATTATTCAATCTGAAATAGTAGGTCCATCTTTAGGTGCTGAAGCAATTCAATCTGGTTATAAATCATTTTTGATTGCATTAGGCTTTATTCTTTTGTATATGATTTTTTATTATATGCATGCAGGTGTAGCATCTAATGTGGCATTACTTGTAAATATGTTTTTTATTTTCGGAGCATTATCAGGATTGGGTGGTGTTTTAACACTTCCTGGTATTGCAGGTATTGTTTTAACAATTGGTATGTCTGTTGATGCAAATGTTCTAATATATGAAAGAATTAGAGAAGAACTATCTCAAGGTAAAGGTGTGACATTAGCTATAAGAGATGGTTACGCTCAAGCTTATAGTTCTATTATTGATGCTAATATTACAACTCTTCTGACGGGTGTGGTATTATTTTATTTTGGTACTGGACCTATTAAGGGTTTTGCAACAACCTTAATAATAGGTATTTTAACTTCATTGTTCTGTGCTATATTTATTACTAGGTTAATATTTGAATCTCGTTTAGGAGCAAAAAGGAATATTTCGTTTTCTAATTTTATTACAAATAATGCATTTAAAAGTTTAAACATACCTTTTCTAAAAAATAGAAAGAGATATTATGTGTTATCAGCTGTAATTATTGGAGTAGGTGTTTTTTCTTTGTTTACAAAAGGGCTGAGTCAGGGCGTAGATTTTGAAGGAGGTCGAACTTATATTGTTCGTTTTGATCAATCTGTTGTGACTAATGAATTAAGATCTGTGTTAGGTGAGTCATTTGTTGACGGTAATAATATTAAAATGTATCCAGAGGTGAAAACTTTTGGTAACACAAATCAAGTGAAAATTACAACTAATTATATGATTAATGATTTGGAAGCAGATGATCAAGTTGAAGAAAAATTAAATTCCGGACTATCTTCTTTTAGTGATGGTAGTTATGAAATCATGAGTTCTCAATTAGTGGGACCAACGATTGCTGATGATATTAAAAATTCTGCTGTTTGGTCTATTTTGTTTTCTTTAGTTTTAATTTTCTTATATATTCTTTTCAGATTTAAAAAATGGCAATACAGTTTAGGTGCGGTAATTGCTGTATTTCATGATGTGCTAATATTGTTATCTGTCTTTTCTATATTTTATGGTGTTTTGCCATTCTCTTTAGAGATAGATCAAGCTTTTATAGCAGCTGTATTAACTGTGATAGGATACTCTTTAAATGATACAGTAGTAGTGTTTGATCGAATTAGAGAGTATTTAGCTATTAAGCCAGGTGAGCGTCTTGATGTGGTTAATCAGGCCTTAAATAGTACTTTAAGTAGAACTATCAATACTTCATTAACAACATTTTTTGTGTTATTAGTTATTTTTCTTTTTGGAGGTGAAATTGTAAGAGGTTTTATGTTTGCTATTATGACAGGTGTAGTGGTGGGTACATATTCTTCATTATTTATTGCTTCTCCTATTATGTATGATACAACAAGAAATACTCAATGAAGTTATTGTTATTAAATCTTGGTTTTGGTGAGATTTTTTTAATTGCTTTGATTTATTTAATGTTTTTTGGATCTAAAAACCTACCGAATCTAATGAAGGATTTAGGTCGATTTTTCTATAAAATTAAAAGGTCTGTTACTGATGTTTATGAGGAGTTTGATGATGATAATGATTAGCCAATTTGGTCTGCTGTCATTTTTTTACTGTTAATAAAAAGTCAGTTATGTTAATAAAAAAAGTTAATTCGTTTTAGATATTTTTTTTTAATATAATAAATTTATTAGCAAATCTTTTTAATAGAATTCGTTAAATTAATAATATACCTAATACTACATAATCATGACACCATTTAAATTTGAATACATTTGGCTAGACGGTTATCAGCCTGAAGCTAATCTTAGGAGTAAAACAAAAGTTCTTCATTTTGATGACTTTGATAAAGCAGAAGATTTATCTAAAATACCAGATTGGTCATTTGACGGAAGTTCAACACAGCAGGCTGAAGGAAGTTCTTCTGATTGTATACTTAAGCCAGTTGCTATATATGATGATCCAGCTAGATTAAATGCTTATTTGGTTTTATGCGAGGTGATGAATGCGGATGGAACACCCCATCCTTCTAATATGCGTGCTAAAATCAAAGAGGGTTTTGATGATTATTGGTTTGGTTTTGAGCAAGAATATACTTTAATGGATGGTAGTAGACCGCTTGGTTTTCCAGATCATGGATTCCCAAATCCACAAGGTATGTATTATTGTTCAGTTGGAAATAAAAATGTAGCTGGGAGAGAAATTGTTGAAGCGCATCTAGATTTATGTTTAGAAGCAGGTATCAGTATGACTGGTATTAATGCAGAAGTACTGCTAGGTCAATGGGAGTTTCAGGTTTTAGGAAAAACTCCATATGCTGCTGGTGATGATTTATGGATGGCTCGTTACCTTTTATATCGAGTTACAGAAGAGTTTGGTATTGGGATTGAATTTCATCCAAAACCAGTTCAAGGTGATTGGAATGGTTCTGGCATGCATTGTAATTTTTCTAATCAGAAAATGAGAGATGTAGGTGGTAAGGAATATATTGAAGCAATTTGTGATGCTTTGGGAGAAAAGCATAGTGATCATATTGCAGAATATGGTTCGTCTAATGAAGAGCGTTTAACCGGACTTCATGAAACACAGTCTATTGATAAATTTAGTTATGGCCTCTCAGATAGAGGAGCGTCTATTCGGATACCAGTTTCTATGCCTGGGAATGAATGGAAGGGGTACCTGGAAGATAGAAGACCAGCCTCTAATGCATGTCCATATAGAATTGTTTCTATTATGGTTGATACTGTTAGTAGTGTGTAAAGCCATTCTAATTTGAACATTTTTTTCCCGTGTAGGAAATAATTATTAAATTGCCAACCTAATCGTTGTCTAAAAAAGAAATATATGAAGATTCAAAAATATGTAGTATTTGCTCTTTTAGTTTTCTGCTCTTTTAGTTATGGGCAAAATTCAGGAGATTTTATCAAAGCAAATAAAGCATTTGATAATGCTGAGTACGGAAAAGCAGAACTTATTTTTAAGCGAGCTTATTCTAGATCTGACGATAGAAATGAAAAAAATGAGATTAGTTTTAGATTAGCTCAGTGTTATTTCTATTTAGGGAATTACAAAAAAGCGGAAACTAATTTTAAAAGAACTATTAAAATGAGGTATGATAACCCATTAGTTCATTATTATTTAGCTGAATGTTATAAGTCAATGGAGAAGTTTGAAAAAGCTAAAGAGCAATATGATATTTATATAAAGCTAGAGCCTGATGACCCCAAAGGTTTAGTAGCTTTAGAATCACTTCGTTTGAGTCAGGAGTGGATCATGAATGGCAGTAAGTATAGAGTTGTAAATGCCGGTGGAACTTTAAATTCAAAAGCAAATGATTTTTCACCATCCTTTAGAGATAAAAAAAATGAAGAGTTATATTTCACTTCTTCAAGAGAAGATGTTTTAGGTAAAAATATTAATCAAAAAACAGGTCAGAGATTCACTGATATTTTTTCTATTAAACTTAAAGAACAAGATGGAAAAGGTAGTAGGAAAAAATCTAGTAAATCTACAGTTGTTCCTCCCGAATGGGATGAGGCTACATTGACAAATATTGCTGACGGATTAGGTGAAATTGTTAACCAGAAGAATTCTGAAGAAGGAGTAGTTGCTTTCAATAAAAGAGGAAATCGCATGTTATTTACTAAAGCTGTTTTTCAGAAAAATAAATATCAGGGTCGTAGAATATACTCTGCTACTTTTAGGGGTAAAAAATTTAGAGACGTTAGTATGGAAGTAATTCCGGTTGACACAATTGTGGATGTACACGGGCCCTCTCTTAGTGGTGATGAAAAAACTCTCTTTTTTGCTGCTGAAATAGAAGGTGGTTTTGGTGGCACGGATATATATATGGCTCGCTATGATAGAAGGAAGAAATCTTGGGGTACTCCTGAAAATTTAGGTGAAAATGTAAATAGTTCAGGTAATGAAGGTTTTCCTTATTATAGTGATGTGACTAAAAATCTTTATTTTTCATCTGACGGAAGAGTTGGTATGGGAGGTTTAGACATTTATAAAGCAGTGCACAATGAATCAGGTGATGGTTCTACGGAGAAGTTATTTAATGTGGCAGAAAATTTACAATATCCAGTAAACACTTGTTATGATGATTTTGGGATTGTCTTTCAGACTCATGATCAAACTCAAACAGAACCAGAGTTAAAGGGGTTCTTTTCTTCTAATCGAGTTGGTAGTAAGTGGAAAAGCAAAGGTAATGTAGATATATATTATTTTGATAAGCAACAAATTTTCTTTTCTCTATCTGGTCAGGTTATAGATGTTGCAGATGGTAATCCTATTCAGGGAGCAAAAGTAGAATTAATTGGGCCAACCTCAAGTAAAATTGCTTTGACTGATGGTTTTGGTAAGTTTAGTTTTGATGATACAAATTTTGAAGAAGGAGAAGACTATAGGATGGTTGTAAATAAAGATTGGTTTTTTCAACAAACAGATACAACAATTACTACAAAAAACATAAATAAAAGAGACTGTAAATATATTGAGGATGAAGGTCCTAGGCAAGGTCATCTAGCTTTTGATATGTATAGAGGGCCAATTGAAATGAGAACAATGCGACGTCCATTAGTTTTGAAAAGTGTTTTATTTGATCTTGGAAAATCGGACCTAAGAGATGCTTCTAAACAAGAGTTAGACTCATTAGCATCTTTATTAAATAATGATTGGCCAAATGTAGTCATTGAGCTGAGGTCTCATACTGATTTAAGAGGAAGTGATACTTTAAACAATAGATTGTCGTTTGATCGTGCTTTAAGTTGTGTAAATTATTTGGTGGAGAAAGGCGTGGATTCTCAGAGATTAGTTCCTGTTGGTATGGCAGACACAGAACCGGTAGTTTTAGATAATGATGAATCAGGTCTCTCTGCTGGAGTATTATCAGCAGAGTATATTTTAAAGTTAAAAACGGAGAAGCTAAGAAATATGGCTCATCAGAAAAACAGAAGGACAGACTTTAAGGTTTTGAGTGATGATGTGAAAAAATGGTTAAGAGATAATCCGGATATTAAAGAGGGTAAAAAGGTGATAAAAAATGCAATTATTGAAGATGATGGAAAAGTTGTTCCAGTAAAAAAAGAGACAGGTAATTTTATTCAGCAAATTGATTAATTGAAATTAAGATAATTAATATATTAAATTGTAACAAAAAGAGTATCCTTGGAGATGCTCTTTTTATTTAAAATAGTTTATGGAAAAGTATTTAAGACGCGGTGTTTCTGCTGATAAAAAAGAAGTGCATGATGCAATTAAAAACATAGATAAAGGGTTGTTTCCTCAAGCATTTTGCAAGCTAATTCCTGATTACTTAACGGGAAATAAAGATTATGTTATTGCGATGCATGCTGATGGTGCTGGAACAAAATCATCATTGGCATATATTTATTGGAAAAAAACTAATGATTTGTCTGTGTGGAAAGGTATTGCTCAAGATTCTTTAGTTATGAATATTGATGATTTACTTTGTATTGGTGCTGTTGATGATTTTATTTTATCATCTACTATAGGTCGCAATAAACACTTGATTAATGGAGAGGTTGTCTCTACTATAATTAATTCTAGTAATGAATTAATTAAAATGTATCAAGATTGGGATATTAATATTTTTTCTGCTGGTGGTGAGACAGCTGATGTGGGGGATGTTGTTAGAACTTTAATTTTGGATAACACAATATTAACGAGAGTGAAAAAAGAAGATGTTATTAATAATGCTAATATCTCTGCAGGTGATGTGATTATTGGTCTTTCTTCTTCAGGTCAAACGACATATGAGTCAGAATATAATTCTGGCATAGGTAGTAATGGGTTGACATCAGCAAGACATGATGTGTTTAATCATCAATTAGCTGTAGAATTTCCAGAGAGTTTTAATCCATTTACTGATCAGGATTTAGTTTATAGTGGTAGTAAGTTGCTTTTTGATAAGATTAATGACATTACTTTAGGTAAATTGGTGCTCTCTCCAACCAGAACATATGCCCCAGTTATTAAGGAGATTTTTAAGGATTATAAAAAATTTATTTCTGGTATGGTTCATTGTACTGGCGGTGGGCAGACTAAAGTCTTACATTTTATTAATAACCTTCATATAATTAAAAACAACATGTTTTCTGTACCTCCAATCTTTGATTTAATTAAACAAGAATCTGCTGCTTCTTGGCGAGAAATGTACCAAGTTTTTAATATGGGTCATAGAATGGAATTGTATGTGAAAAAAGAAGTTGCGTCTAGTATTATCGATGTGGCAAGTTCTTTTAATTTAGATGCTCAAATAATAGGTTTTGTGGAGAATTCTAGTGTGAAAAAATTAACTATTCATGCGCCAGATGAAATATTAGTGTATTAAATTATGATAGATAAGTTGAATGCCATAAAGGCTAGGTTTAAAGAGGTGTCTGAATTAATTGTTCAGCCAGAAATTATTTCAGACATGAAGCAATATATTAAGCTTAATAAAGAATATAAGGATTTAGACCCAATTGTAAAAACAATTAATAATTACATCAAAGTCCTTGATAATATTTCGGAAGCTAAAGATATTTTAAAAAACGAGAAAGATTCTGAGTTATTAGATTTAGCTAAAATGGATTTGGACGAATCTTCTGACCTAAAGAATCAGCTAGAAGCAGATATCAAAATCTTATTAATTCCAAAAGACCCCGATGATTCTAAAAATGCTGTTGTAGAAATTAGAGCTGGAGCTGGAGGTGATGAAGCCAGTATATTTGCTGGTGATTTATTTAGAATGTATACTAAATTTATTGATTCTCAAAAATGGACTCAAGAACTTATGGATGTTAGTGAAGGGGTGTCTGGTGGTTTTAAAGAAATTGTTTTTAGTGTTAGTGGTGCAGATGTCTATGGTGTTTTAAAATATGAATCCGGTGTTCATCGTGTTCAAAGAGTCCCACAGACAGAAACACAGGGTCGAGTACACACTTCTGCTGCTTCTGTGGTAGTTTTGCCAGAAGTAGAAGACTTTGATATTGAGTTAAATGAAAGTGATATTAAAAAAGAGACATATTGTTCTTCTGGTCCAGGTGGTCAGTCAGTCAATACTACTTATTCTGCAGTGAGATTAACACATGTGCCTACTGGTGTAGTCGCTCAATGTCAAGATCAGAAATCGCAAATTAAAAATTATGCAAAAGCACTTAAGGTTTTGAGGTCTAGAATTTATGACATTGAGCTTAAAAAGAGAAATGATGAGATTGCTGGCCAGCGAAAAACAATGGTTAAAACTGGAGATCGGTCGGATAAAATTAGGACATATAATTATCCTCAGGGACGTGTTACAGACCATAGAATTGGGTTGACATTATATTCATTGAGCGAGATTGTTGACGGGGATATTACTAAATTAGTAGAAGAATTAAAAATTGCAGAAAATGCAGAGAGATTAAAATCAGGGTAAATGAATTTAGAAAGACTTGTTGAAAATATTTATAAAAAGAAATCATTTTTGTGTGTTGGTTTAGATCCTGACCTAAACTTACTTCCCAAGCATTTGTTAAGAGAAAAAGATCCTGTGTTTGAGTTTAATAAAGCTATTATTGACTCTACAAAAGACCTTTGTGTAGCTTATAAGCCAAATCTAGCATTTTATGAAAAATTAGGTCCTGTAGGATTAGAGACTTTAAAAAAGACAATCGATTATATATCCGATTCACATTTTTTAATTGCTGATGCTAAACGTTCTGATATCTTTAATTCTGCTAAAATGTATGCTGATACATTTTTCGATTATTTTAATTTTGATGCTGTGACTGTTTCTCCATATATGGGGTCAGATGCTGTTAAACCTTTTTTAAGAAAAAATAAATGGGCAATTTTACTAATTGCAACATCTAATGATAGTGCTTCTGAGATTCAAAATATTGTTACTGAAACAGGTTATCCACTTTATTTGGATGTTGTTCGAAAATCTAGTGTTTGGTCAAGTTTTAAAAACACCATGTTTGTGGTTGGTGCTACTCGTCCAGTGGCATTGGCAGCTATTAGAGAACAAGCTCCTTCTCATTTCTTTTTAGTACCAGGAGTTGGTGCTCAGGGCGGTGATTTGAAAACAGTTTGTGACCATGCGTTTAATGATGCTTGTGGTTTACTGGTTAATATGTCTAGGTCTGTATTATACGCAAATAATGGCGAAGATTTCTATCATTATTCAAGGCAGATTTGTTTAAATGTTCAGCAAGAAATGGAGGTTATTTTAAAAGATAAAAATTTAATTTAATTTTGGATTATACAGTTTTAATTACAGGTGCTAATGGATTATTGGGTAGAGTTTTAAGCTCAATTTTATCAGATTGTGGTTTCTCTGTGATTTCAACAGGTAAAGGTGCAGCCTTTTTCAAAGGCCATAGAGGATGTATATATGAGCAGATGGACGTCACAGTTCAGCAGAATGTTGAATATGTTTTGAGTAAATATAACCCTGATTGCATTATTAATGCTGCTGCTTTAACTGATGTAGATGCGTGTGAGAAAAATCATGATTTATGTTTATCTGTAAATGCTCACAGTATCTCATACTTTATCCCCTTTCTTAAACAGAATGATGTGCATTTGATTCATGTGTCTTCTGATTTTATTTTTGATGGTTCATGTGGTCCTTATAAAGAAGATGACCCTTGTAATCCAATAAATTATTATGGTGTCTCTAAATTGGAAGCAGAAAAATTAATTATTAATAATAATTTAAAGTATACTATTTTACGAACCTCCCTACTGTTTGGTAAGATTGATGATAAGTTTAATTTTGTGACATGGGTGAAAAGTAATTTGGAAAATGGAAGTAAGTTAAATATAGTTGATGATCAATATAGAACTGCTACTTTTGTTTATGATTTGGCTGATGTAATTCTAAAGGTAATCCAAAAGGAAAAATATGGTGTATATCATGTTTCAAGCGGAGAAGTGCTATCTATTTATCAGATTGTTTGTAATATTGCAAAATGTTATGGGTTGGATGCCTCTATGATAAATAGAATTAAATCTAAAGAATTAAATCAATTTGCTAGAAGGCCTTTAAATTCAGGTCTTTTGATTAAAAAAGCAATTAAGGATTTTAATTTTAAACCTAGAACAGTTTTTAATGCATTAATATAATTATTATGACGAGAAGTTTTTTATTCTTTATCGGGTTTATATTTTGTTTTAATATATATGCCCAGCAGAATATTCAAGATATAATTTGTAAAGAATATTCTTATAAATCTATTTCGGGATTAGATTTAAATATTCATTCATCAGATTTTTTAAGTATTAATCCAGATGGTTCTTTTGAGTATAAGGTGGATGCATTAATGTCTTCTGGAACTTGGTTAATGGAAAACAACATGTTAATATTTAAGTATAACAATGTAGATACAGTTAGGTTCTTTTTAGTTAATGAGTTTTCAGAAAAAACACTCATTCTTGTTGAAGGTAATAATGTATTTGAGTTAGAACATGTTTTTTCGAATAAAGTTAATATGTTTTCTAGAAGAGTCAATTTTATTTTTTCTCCAATTGTTGATAGTATTGGTAGTGTTATATTTTTTGATATTACAAAGCCATTTGGAGGTAATAAAGATATTCCTTTTATAGTCGTTTGGCTCGTTTTTGGTGCAGTATTTTTTACTCTTAGAATGAATTTCATTAATCTAAGCGGTTTTCGGCATGCTTTTTCGTTGGTTAAAGGGGATTATGATGATCCTGATAACAAAGGGGAGGTGTCTCATTTTCAGGCTCTCACAACAGCTTTGTCCGGAACTGTGGGTCTAGGTAATATTGCGGGAGTGGCAATTGCTATTAGTCTAGGTGGTCCTGGAGCTACTTTTTGGATGATTGTAGCTGGGTTGTTAGGCATGTCTTCTAAGTTCGTTGAGTGTACTCTAGGTGTAAAGTATAGAAAAATAGATTCACATGGTGAAGTTTCAGGTGGTCCAATGTATTATTTGCGAGATGGTTTAGCTAAAAAAAATCTACCTCGTTTAGGGAAGTTTCTAGCTATTTTATTCGCAGTCCTTTGTGTGGGGGGGTCCATTGGAGGAGGAAATATGTTTCAGGCTAATCAAGCTTTTGCAGCTGTTAAGGGCATTCTGCCATCTTTGTCTAATTTTGGCCCACTCTTTGGAGTTTTGTTGGCTGCTGTGGTTGGGTTCGTGATAATTGGAGGAATTAGGAGTATTGCTAAGGTGACTGAAAAAATAGTTCCATTTATGGCTGCAATTTATGTAGGAGCTGCATTAGTGATTATTGTGATGCATATTTCAGATGTTGGATTTGTGATTAGTGAAATAATAAAGGGTGCATTTACTCCATCTGCTGGATTAGGTGGCTTTGTCGGTGTGTTGATAATTGGTTTTAAGAGAGCTGCTTTTTCTAATGAAGCAGGGGTTGGTTCGGCTTCAATAGCTCATTCTGCAGCTAAGACTAAAGAGCCAGTGTCTGAAGGGATGGTTGCATTGTTGGAGCCATTTATTGATACAATTGTCATTTGTACTATGACAGCATTTGTGATTATAATTACAGGAAGTTATCAGGATGTTGGTGATTTAGGAGGTTCTGAGTTAACATCTCAAGCTTTTGGAAGTGTAATTTCTTGGTTCCCATATATTTTAACACTTGCGATTTTGTTATTTGCTTTTTCTACTATGATATCATGGTCTTATTATGGTTTAAAATCATGGACATTTCTTTTTGGAAAAAGCAAGCTTTCAGAGTTGAGCTATAAAATTATGTTCATGATTTTTGTTGTTATTGGTTCGTCTGCAAGCTTAGGGGCTGTTGTAGACTTTTCTGATATGATGATTTTAGCTATGGCTTTTCCTAATATTATAGGTCTTTTAATTTTATCTAGAGAGGTGAAGTTGGATTTGAAGTCGTATTTAGAAAAGCTAAAGGATGGTACTATTAAAAAATATAAATAAATATGGATTTTAATTTTTCTGATAATCAAAAACTTATTTTTGAAACTATTTCAGAATTTAGTAATAGGGAAATTAAATCCCAATTAATGGATTGGGATGAACGTCAATATTTTCCAATCGAGATTTTTAAAAAATTAGGTGAATTGGGTATGTTGGGTGTTTTGGTTCCTGAGAAATATGGCGGTAGTGGTTTTGGATATGATGATTATGTGGTGGTTGTTTCAGAGCTTGCTAAAGTTTGTGGGTCTATTAGTCTTTCTGTAGCTGCCCATAATTCTCTTTGTGTAGGACATATTTTAAAATTTGGAACCGAAGAGCAAAAAACAAAATGGTTGCCAAAATTATGTAGTGGAGATTATTTGGGTGCTTGGGCTTTAACAGAAACAGGAACAGGATCTGATGCTCTTAGAATGAGTACGACTGCTGTAAAAAAGGGTGATAAGTGTGTGATTAATGGTTCAAAGAACTGGATTACTCATGGTATTAGCTCTGATGTGATTGTCGTGATGACAAGAACAAGAGAAAAAGGTGATTCACGTGGTATTTCAGCTTTTATAGTAGATAGAAAAAATCCTGGTGTTCGATCTGGTAAAAAAGAAAATAAGCTTGGAATGAGAGCGTCGGAAACTGCGGAAGTTA
Source organism: Flavobacteriales bacterium (assembly GCA_002707245.1). Lineage (GTDB taxonomy): Bacteria > Bacteroidota > Bacteroidia > Flavobacteriales > TMED113. The sequence goes on along the minus strand of PAMG01000021.1, from coordinate 2,078 downwards.
TTTTTGAAAATTGTGAAGTGGATGAGGGAAGTTTGTTAGGTTCCGAAGGTGATGGTTTTATTCAGGCTATGAAAGTTCTTGATGGTGGTAGAATTTCTATTGCCGCCTTATCCTTGGGGATTGCAAAGGGGGCTTATTTAGCAAGTCTTAAGTATTCTAAGGAGAGAGAGCAGTTTGGGAAATCTATATCGGCTTTTCAAGCCATTGCTTTTAAGTTAGCTGATATGTATACCGATATTCAGGCTAGTGAAATGTTAATTTATCGAGCTTGTCAATTAATTACAAATAATAAACCTGTTACAAAAGCTAGTGCTATGGCAAAGTATTACGCTTCAGAAGCATGTGTTCGTATTGCTACTGAAGCAGTTCAGATATATGGTGGATATGGTTATACTAAAGATTTTCCTGTTGAAAAATATTATAGAGATTCAAAATTATGTACAATTGGAGAAGGTACTTCAGAAATTCAAAAAATTGTTATTTCTAAACACTTAGTTTGATATTCTTGAAAAAAATATTTAAATTCGCTGACTAATTTAATTTATAATGATTATAATACCAGTAAAAGAAGGAGAAGCTATAGATAGAGCTCTTAAGCGTTTCAAAAGAAAGTTTGACAAAGTAGGTACTTTACGTGAAATCAGAAGCAGAAAGCATTTTATTAAAAAATCTACTCAGCGTAGAGAAGAAATGTTAAAAGCAAAGTTTTCGCAATCATTTTTAAATTCGCAAGAGGATTAGTTTTTTTTAATTCTTATTTTTTTCAGCTATAATATTTTTTCAATTCAATTATTAATTTTGATTATTGCTTAGATATTTCCTATATTCTGTCTCACATTATGCTTCTTAAAGATTTTGAAAAATATTTAAAGAATGAAAGAAATTATTCTGCACACACGGTTCAGGCTTATTTGCATGATGTAAATCAGTTTTTTATTTACATTAAGTTTGATTACACACAAATAGATTTAATTGAAGTAAATCATGTAAGGTTTTGGGTTGTGCAATTAAAAGAAGAAAAATGTGCTCCGAAAACAATTAATCGAAAACTCAGTTCTTTAAAAACATTTTTTAGTTTTTGTCAAAGAGAAAGCAGAATCACACTCAATCCTGTTTCTAAAATAAAATCTCTTAAAGAGGAAAAGAGGTTGCCTAATGTGGTTTCAGAAAATGCATTGGAAAATTTATTTCAAGGAGATAATGTGTTCTCTAATGATTTTAAGGGTGTTCGGGATAGATTGATAATAGAATTGTTTTATCAAACAGGCGTTAGGTTGAAAGAATTGATTGATATTAAATTTAGTGATTATGAATCGTCTGGAAAAAGGCTCAAAATTTTAGGAAAAAGAAATAAAGAAAGATTTATTCCTCTAAGTGAGTCTGTAATTGTTTTGCTGGAGGATTATATTCAGCAACGTGTTCCTCGATCTAGTTCACCTTTTTTATTCATCACAAGTAGTGGTCAAAAAAGTTATTCTAAGATGATTTATAGAATTGTAGATTATTATTTGTCTTTAGTTAGTAGTGCAAAAAAAACAAGTCCTCATGTTTTAAGACATGCTTTTGCGACTCACTTGTTAAATCGGGGAGCGGATCTAAATGCTATAAAAGAATTACTAGGGCATGCATCGCTTTTATCTACTCAAGTTTACACTCATGTTTCTAGTGAAAAAATTAAAAAAGCATACAAGCGTTCTCATCCAAGAGGATGATTTATGAAAAAAAATATAAAAAAACCGATTTTATTCTTTGTAAAAGAGAAATCTTTTAATAAATTTGCACTCCTTTAATTGCGTAGGTATATTTTTAACCTGTTATTAAGGGGTTGTTTTTTGAAATTTTGAATTGTGGAAGTGTATGGGATGTTTTGGTGATGTGAAGGGTGTTATACAGTTGTGTTAATAATTTGCCGATGTAGCTCAGCTGGCTAGAGCAGCTGATTTGTAATCAGCAGGTCGTGGGTTCGAGTCCCTCCATCGGCTCGATTTTAACAGATTGATAGGGGGAATACTCAAGCGGTCAACGAGGGCAGACTGTAAATCTGCTGGCTTAGCCTTCAGAGGTTCGAATCCTCTTTC
>PAMG01000020.1 GCA_002707245.1 Flavobacteriales bacterium | reverse complement strand
AAAATTGAGCACAAACGTATTTATAAAACTAGAGCTTTGATTGGCAAAAAGCATACTATCTAAATCTACAAAAAACTCCTCATAACTATTATGTGTAACAAAAAACTCTTGATTTGTATCAAAGATTTTTTTATTAAAATAATCATAATAAATAGTGCCAAGAAATAATATAAATAAAGAAGAAAATACTGTAAGTAAAATTTTATTTTTTGTAGTCATTAATTTGATTTAATAAATAATTTGCTTCTTCTTGTAGAGGGTTCAAAGTTAAAATTTTATTAATAAAAAAAAGAGCATTTTCTATATCTTCTTCAAGTAAGTACAATGAGATCTTATTTAACAATGTTTTTTCATGATATGGGTTTAATTGTAATGCATAATTATAATAAGAAAATGCTTTTTCATATTCTCCTAAAGATGAGTAAGCATAACCTAAATTAGTATATGCAGACACAAAACCACTATCCTCACTAATAATAAATTGAAATTCATCAATTGCAAAATCTATTTTATCATTTTCAAATAGACATACTCCATATTTATTTCTAAACTCTAAATTATATGGTGCAAGCTCTATAGATTTTTGATAAAACTGTAACGCATCATAATATTGATTTTGCTTCATATATGCTTCCCCTATTCTATATGCAGTCCATGCATCTTGATTACTATAATCTTTTTCTGTTAAATAATTATCAAATAAAACATCTAAGCTTATAAACTTTACTTTTTCTAAAATCTCATTATATTTTTCTTTTAAAAACAAATAATATATATGAATATAAAAACCTTTTTTACTATTAATATCTATCTCATTCAAATACACAGAAGCTGAATCTAAATAATAATCATAGCTCTCAAATCTCTCATATTGTTGCAAGTAAGCCTGTGTGATACTTTCTACACTAGGAGTAGTATTATTAACACATTCTAAACCTAGAAAAACCACTTCTCCACTTGAGTCAATCTTTTCTTCAGGAATTTTTATTTTATGATCTGTGATTTTGACATGTGGTATATCAAGAGTTGTTGAGTTAGACATATGACACTGCACACAATCATTATGAAAATGATTTTTTTCAGATTCTTTACAACTATTATCTGAGTGACATTGGAAACAACGAGAATTGAAAAAATTATTTGAAACTTCTTTTACAGAAACATGGGGGTTATGGCAAGTCACACACGATAATTCCTGATTAGATTGAATGTAACATTCACTCAACTGCATTCTATCAACATGTGAAGCCATGATAAATTCATTCTCAGAATTTGAATACCGAGGTAAATAAACATCCATGATTTCTTTCAAGTACATTCCTGGTCGAAAATCAAAAAAGCTCTTCTTTTCTTGAAGAACAGCATTACCTTGCAAATGACATCTTGCACAAAGATCATTTTGTAATTGAATCGATAATTTAGAGGGATTTACAATTGTATAATCAACCTTATGTGCTGTATCAATAATGTTACCTGCTTTAATCTGATTAACATGTAATTCTCCAGGACCATGACATCGCTCACAATCTATACCAAGTGGCATTGAATTATATTTATTTTCTGACCCCATGACAAAATCAGGATAAGCATTATGACACGCGACACATTCTAATCCCATTTTTCGAGAAAACCTACTATTTTTATTGTTTTCAAAGCCAGGCGGAAAATCAAGAATCGAATCTTGAGTATAATAAGTAAATGGAGCCTGATACAGATAGCCATTTTCATTTTCAAACAAATGTGAATTAGTATGATGACCAGAACCAATGATATAGTCAATTTTATATGTCAAATCATGAATTGTGTCATTATCTAAAAATTGATATTCATTGATAAACAGACTGTCATCAATCCAATGAGGATGATAGTGGAGAAATAAATTCGAATCATATAATGATTGATTAAAATTAGAGGAACTATTTACTTTTAAAGCAGGTGAAAAGGATTTACCCATACCAGTTGTTAAAAAAGATTCATACTTTTCAGTATGACAAGCTGCACATTGATTCATTCCAACATATTTAACATCAGAATCTGTATTGAGAAAACTATTGCGCTCATTATAACAAGAGAAAAACAAAAAACAAATAATATACAATTGAAATAAACGCATGTCAACTAGCAAATTTACCAGTATAATCCCTATATATCACTGACTCTAAAAAAATATCTGTAAAAAACCTATTTTTTCTTTTAAAACCTACATCTAACACACCGCCCTTAGTATGTACTTTAATGTAATCAACCAAAATTAATTGTTTAATTGACGCACATAATGCAGCAGCGACGGCACCAGTACCACATGACAATGTTTCTGACTCAACACCTCTCTCATATGTTCTAATAGATAAGATGTTATTAGAAAAACAAGCAAATGTAACATTAACACCGTACTTAGTAAATGGCTTACTATATCTAATACCTCTTCCTTCTTTTGAGACATCTAAATTACTAATATCAGATTTGAAAATAACATAATGTGGAGACCCTGTATTAATAAGAATTCCTTCATCAAGTATGAAGAAATTTAAGACATCTATCATCGAAATCTTTGTTTTACCTGTATTAATGTCAGATGAAAATGAAAAAATACCCTCTCTAGTTTTAAAATCCCCCTGACCAATAGAGTGTTTACCACAAAATCCAGAAAAAACAGCAAAATGAGCAGCACACATACTTCCATTACCACAAAAAGAAGATAGATATCCATTAGAATTAAAGTAACTCATAAAATAAATGACATCTTTATAGGGTTTAATTAATATTAACCCATCAGCACCAACTCTATGTTCCGCTATATTACCGGATATTTTAACATCTTCTCGCAAACCTGATCCAATACCATGAGTTCTGTCACACAATGCTTGTATGTACTGAAAATATTCTTCACCATCTTTTTTGTCGACTGAAAACAATTCATGACTATTATCAATAATAATAAAATCATTACCACAAGAATTATATTTCGCAAAATTCATCACTAAAAAAATAATATATATGAATTACAAAAATAAATAAATAAAAAAACTACTTTTACCAAGATTTGTTTTATATGTAATTCACATAATTAAATAGATAAAAAAATGGAACAAAATTACTCGCAAAAATTAGATGCATTTATAGCTGAAAAAAAAGAAGCCACACATCTAATTAATTCAGTAGGAAATCTATTATACAAAAAAGGAATTGAACTAGTATTATTTAGAAAACATTTAATTGATAAAAATGTATCTGATATTTTACGCCTACATCAATATGCAACAAATTTTGTCAAAAAACCAATTAATATTTTTGACTCTGCAAAACTAGCACAAATTTTAACAAGCATGGACTTGGCTCCAGCAAAAATTGATATCGGAAAATTAACTTATGAATACCTATTAGAAAAAAAACAATACAAGGATCAATTAGATTTTTTAAATGCAAAAATTGGATTCATAAAAAACTCTAAAGATACTATCCAAAACTCTAAAGATGTTGTCTTATATGGCTTTGGACGTATTGGTCGATTATGTGCAAGAGAATTAATAAAACAAGCCGGAAAAGGACAACAACTAAGATTAAAGGGGGTTATTTTACGAAAAATTGATGAAAACAGCTTAATAAAAAGATGCGCACTGCTACGTCAAGACTCTGTTCATGGATCCTTTTCCAGTTCAATTGAAATTGATGATAAAAATTTATCAATTGTAATAAATGGTCAAGAAATTAAATTTTTTGATGAATCAACTAAACATAATCTGAAGGATTATGGGATAAATGACGCACTTTTAATTGACAATACAGGGGTTTTTAAAACTAGTGAAGCATTACAGCAACATTTAAAAATTGATGGAATTAGTAAAGTACTATTAACAGCACCTGGCACCGGTATACCTAATATAGTATATGGCGTTAACCAAGAGAAAATCAATATAGAAAAAGACCTTGTTGTCTCAGCTGCATCATGTACTACAAATGCTATTGCTCCCATTCTAGAAGTAATAGAGAATTTTAATGAAATAAAAAAAGGACATATTGAAACCATACATGCATATACAAATGATCAAAATTTNNTNGANAANATGCATANTAAAAGTNGAAGAGGTAGNTCNGCNGCNATCAATATGGTAATTACATNNACTGGTGCNGGAAAAGCNGTAACNAAAGTNATNCCTNNNNTANNAAATAAATTNACAGCNAATGCAATNAGNGTNCCNACNCCNAATGGNTCNNTAGCAATTATCAANNTNGANCTTANANAACANTGTNTCATNNGAAANAATNAATGAATTAATNNGAAAAGCAGCNTTAGAAGGNCCATTAGTCAATCAAATNAANTTNTCNATGAATAGTGAANTNGTNTCNANTGATATTNTNGGNAATGAAGGTGCANCTATTTTTGATNCNCCNGCTACTATNNNNTCNAAANATNNAAAAAATATCATATTATATATATGGTATGATAATGAATTCGGGTATACAAAACAAGTAATTAGGCTAGCAAAATATATATCAAAAGTAAGACGATTGCACTATTACTAATTAAACAAACTCACTAATTTATCTACAGTTAAATCGATTTCTTTTAGTGTATTAAATTTACCAAATGAAAACCTTACAACAGGTCCACCTTGAGTATCTATTTCAGATATCACATGAGATTGACTAACATTACCTGAACTACATGCACTCCCCCCAGAACAAGATACACCAAGTAAATCCAAGTTAAATAATAATAAATTGCCAAACTCATCTTGGGGGAAAGAGACACTAAGCACAGTGTATAAACTATGATTGATGTCATCACATAAACCATTAAATGTAACAAATGGTAATTTTAATTTGATTTTATTAATCATATGGTCTTTTAATGCTTTTATATGTTGTGTATGAGTATCTAAATCTCTGTAAGCCACTTCCATGGCTTTAGATAACCCAACAATTCCATGTAAACATTCTGTGCCTCCACGCATATTTCTCTCTTGAGAACCACCATGAATTAATGGTGTGATATTAATATCTTTATTAATATATAAAAATCCTATTCCTTTTGGACCATGAAATTTATGAGCTGAACAAGTCACAAAATCTATTTTTATTTTATTTAAATCAAGAGTATAATGACCAACAGTCTGAACTGTATCTGAATGGAATAATGCACCATATTTTTGACACAATTGACTCACCTTTTCTAAATCTAGTAAATTACCAATTTCATTATTGCCATGCATTAAACTAACTAAAACATTATTTTTCTTAGATAAAAGCTGTTCCAAATGATTTAAATCAATTACACCTAAGCTATTTAAACGAACATGGTCAACAGATACTTTATTTTTTTTAAGTAAATGAGCAACAGTATTAATCACAGCAGGATGTTCAATTTTGGATGTAATAATATGCTTTACACCTGCATCTCGAACAGCTCCTCTAATTGCCATATTATCTGCCTCGGTACCGCCAGATGTAAAGAAAATTTCTGATGTGTCACAATTAATTATTTTTGCAATAGTTCTTCTAGAAGTCTCTATAATAGATCTGCTTTCTCGTCCAAATGAATGACTTGAAGAGGGATTCCCATAATACTTTTTCATACATTCAGACATAACTTCAATAACTTCAAAATCTAAAGCAGTAGTCGCAGCATTATCTAAATATATTTTTTTCATGACAGACAAAGTTATTTCAAATAATTATTTATATCATAAATTAATCTTTTTTTTATGGAAATTGCACTCGTTTCATCAATAGACTCAACAATTAATCTAACTAAAGGTTCTGTATTGGAATTCCGAATATGAGCCCAGCTACCACATGAATAATAAATTTTTATTCCGTCAGTTAATGAGTAGTCTTCTTTGTGTTCTTCACAAGACTTTATAGTTTTTTTAACAAAATTATCAAAATCAAATTTTAAATTATTTGAAACTGTTATTTTTTCTTTTAACATGTAGTAATCTGGAAACGTTTTTCTCAACGCAGTTGCTGAGGAATTAAAAATGGATAGCTGTGTTAAAAACAATGCTATACCTACTAAAGCATCTCTGCCGTAATGAGATTTTGAAAAAATAATACCACCACTACCCTCTCCACCTATAATTGAATTATTTTTTTTCATTAATTCAACTACATTAATTTCTCCAACAGCAGATTCAAAATGATTTACTCCTAATTTATTAGCCACATCTTTAACAGCCATAGTTGTTGATAAATTAGAAACAACACTAGAATTAGGATATTTAGATAAGATATATTCAGCAATCGAAACAATAGTATACTCTTCACCAAAAAAAGTCCCATCTTCACACACTAAGACCAACCTATCTACATCTGGGTCGACTGCTATACCTAAATCCGCTTTATGCTGTTTTACCATTTTACATAAATCATTCAAATTTTGTGGAATTGGCTCAGGATTATGTGCAAACTGTCCATTAGCACTACAGTTCAATTTAATTACATTTACTCCTAGCTTTTTTAATAAATAAGGAACATATACTGCTCCAGATGAATTAATTCCATCCACTACGATTTTAAAATTTCTTTGCTTGATAGTTTCAACATCGACATCATATAAATCTAAAATAGAAGATACATGTTTTTCTAAATAATCATAACTGCGAATTACACCTTTCAGATTTCCATTAGTTAATTCTGACGACGAATTAAATACCTCTAATCCTTCTTTTTTAGATAAAAATTCTCCTTTATAATTGAGTAATTTTAAACCATTCCAATTAATTGGATTATGACTGGCTGAAATCATAATTCCGCCAACACAACATTCAGACACTATAGCCATCTGTACAGATGGAGTTGTTGTCAAGCCTAAGTCTAAAATATTAAAACCCAATTTCACTAATCTATCCCCTATTAAATTTGAAATTCGCTGACCACTGATTCTACCATCTCTGCCAATCGCAATAGTGTGCACAGTATTTTTTTTATTATGTCTATGAGTTTTCAACCAAAATGAAAATTGAGTAACACAATTCGTAATCTCTGAATTAGATAAGCCTTTATTATCTTCTTCATGAATAGTTCCCCTAACACCAGAAATTGACTTAATTAAAACCATTAGTAATTTTCAATTACACAAATGTAAATAACTTTTCAGCATCAATAAGCACAAAATGTTATCATTTTAATACTTTTGCAAAGACATAAATAAAATTCTAAACAGAAATGATGATTGAACTACCTAATATACCACAAAGACCCGAAAAGCCTAGAGAAAAAGGATTAACAATGGTAATGGATAAAGGAATATCTCTGAATGAAGCTCAAATGTTAATAGATTCCAGTGAACAATTTATAGATATTGTGAAATTTGGATTTGGCACAGCATTAGTCACAAAAAACATAAAAGAAAAAATACAATTATATAAAAACCATGGCATCAAAGTGTACTTGGGGGGAACATTATTTGAAGCCTTTATAGCGAGAAATATGTTTTCGAAATACTGTGAGTATATTGAAGAATTAGAAATAGATACTGTAGAAATATCTGACGGAAGCATTAAGATGAATCACAATCAAAAATGTGAATACATCAATGAATTAGCAAATAAGAAAATGACTGTTTTCTCTGAAGTAGGATATAAAAGCTCAACAAAAATACTCGCTCCCTCTAAATGGATTAAGTTAATGAAAAAAGAAATAGAGGCTGGATCTTGGAAAGTCATAGCAGAAGCTAGAGAAAGTGGAAATGTTGGACTATATAGAAGTGGTGGGGAAGTTCGATCAGATTTAATAGAGGAAATTTTAACAAAAATCCCAAAAGATAAAATTCTCTGGGAAGCACCTAAAAAACAACAACAAGTTTTTTTTATTAAACTATTAGGTGCAAATGTAAATCTTGGAAACATAGGAACGCATGATGTAATACCATTAGAATGTTTACGACTAGGTCTTAGAGGAGATACATTTTTTAATTTTATACAATAACTATGCAGGAAATTTCAATTAAAGATTTTTTAAAAATAAACAAACAAAATTTACAAGTAATAGATGTAAGAGAACAGTATGAATATGAAAATGGTAATATCGAATCAATCAACATACCCATGGATAAAATACTACGGTCTACTAATAAAATTAAACGAGATAAACAAGTAGTTATATATTGTCAAACAGGAAGAAGAGCAGCAGCAGTAGTATATATGTTAAAAGAAAAATTCAACATCGATAACGTATTTAATTTATNTGGAGGATATANTGCNTATTTAGAATTAACATCAAANCAATCATAANTTGAACNCNATACAAANATTTATNNCAAATATTATTAAAGGAATTNTAATTGGTNTTGCAAATATTATTCCNGGAGTATCTGGAGCAACTTTTGCTCTCATACTAGGGGTATATGAAAAAATCATCAACATCTTAACTAAATTTGACAATAAACTAATTACCTTAATAAAACAGAGAGAAACCAACAAAATAAAAGAACATATTTCTTTACATTTTTTAATTCCGCTTGGAATTGGGATTATTATAAGCTTTCTATTAGTTTCAGAATTATTAAACTATCTGTTTATAAACTTTGAAACACAAACATGGGCATATTTTTTTGGTATCATTTTTGTTTCTATATTCTATATTGCAAAATACACAGACAAATGGGGGAAACAAGAATCTTTATGTTTTATTGTTGGTTTATGCACGGCATTAACTCTATTATTTATTGAACCTGCTGTAGAAAATGATAATCTATTTTTTATATTTATATGTGGAATGCTCGGCATAATAGGGATGTTAATTCCTGGCCTATCAGGATCCTACTTATTGATGTTATTAGGGAATTATAAGTTGATTTTTATCACTACTGTGCAAAAAATTACAAATACTACATTAATAGCTGAAAACAATTATTTTTATTTACAATTAATTATAGCTTTTTTATTAGGTAAAATAGCTGGCATTTTACTATTTAGCAGACTAATTAAATGGTTATTGAAATACTTTAAAAATAAAACCTTTGCAACATTATCTGGATTTGTTGCTGGTTCATTAATATATATCTGGCCATGGCAAACGAAAATTGAAAATGCCAAGTTAATTGAAACTCTTTCATATCCAACATTTAAAAACTACACAGACATCTATGCTATTTTATTTATATTCATAGGAGCCATGACAATTATAATAATAGAAAAAATAGCAAAAAAATATAAAGATGTATAAATTAGGGTTGATTGGGAATCCAGTATCGCATTCATTTTCAAAAGAATACTTTGATGCTAAATTTAAAAAAGAAGATATATCTAATTTTTGCTACTCACTACATAGAATAAAAGATTTGAAAGACTTTCCTAAATTAATAAAGGATAAGAATTTAATTGGATTAAATATAACAAGACCTCATAAAACAAATATCATAGAATACCTCGATGAAATAGATGAAAAGGCTAAAATCACTAATTCTGTAAACACTGTATTTATCCATCCAAAAACAAAAAAAAAAGTTGGATTTAACACTGATATTATTGGGTTTTCTCAAACAATTAAGGATATCAACACACCCAATATTAAAGGATTAATACTAGGATCCGGAAGTGTGGCTAAAACAATATCATATTGTTTAAACAAAAAACAAATAAACCACCTTATTGTCTCAAGAAATCCAAGAAACCATATGATTGGTTATAGGGATACAAAAAATATAATAGACAAACATCAATTAATTATTAATACAACACCTTTAGGCCAGTATCCAAAAAATGACCAACATCCTAACCTCGAATATGATTTAATCTCAAAGAATCATTACTGTATTGATTTAATATATAACCCTTCAAAAACTCTTTTTTTAAAAAAATCTGAAGCAAAAGGTGCAAAAATTAGAAACGGCAAAAAGATGTTATTCACACAAGCAGAAGCATCTTGGAGAATTTGGCAAAATTTAATAAAAAAACATAATGTTTAAATTAGAGTCTGAATATCAACCCACGGGGGATCAACCTAATGCTATTAACTCTATCATTCAGGGGTTAACAAATAATAACAAATATCAATGCCTAGAAGGCGTCACTGGATCCGGTAAAACTTTTACTATTGCAAATGTAATAAAACAAAAAAATACGCCAACACTAGTGTTATGTCACAACAAAACACTTGCCGCACAACTATACGAAGAATTCAAAATATTCTTCCCAGAGAATGCTGTTGAATATTTTGTGTCATATTATGACTATTACCAACCTGAAGCATATCTACCAGCTTCCAACACATATATCGAAAAAGACTTGTCTATTAATGAGGAAATTGAAAAATTCAGAATTAGTGCAACTAACTCCTTATTATCAGGAAGAAATGATGTCATAGTCATTGCATCTGTATCTTGTATTTATGGGATTGGGAATCCTTTATTTTTTAAGGAGAAAACCATTACTATTACTAAATCTAAAATATATGAAAGAAAAGAGTTATTAAAAGGCTTAATTGAAGGATTATATACAAGAATACATGATGCAGAATTAAATCGAGGTGAATTTAAAGTCATTGGGGATACATTTATCATATATCCAAGTAGTCAAGATTTTTATTACAAAATACATTTTTGGGATAATGAAGTTGAAAAGATTGAAAAAGTAAATAAATTAAACAAACAACATCTAGAATGTGAAACAATAAAAATTCCACCTGCAAATATTTTTATTACATCAAAGCTACATGTACAAAAAGCTATTCCTAAAATAGAAAAAGAATTAGCACATCAAATTCACTATTTCAATAAAAAAGGTCAAATCACGGAATCTAAAAGAATAGAAGAAAGAGTCAAGTTAGATATTGAAATGATAAAAGAACTTGGATATTGTTCTGGTATAGAAAACTACTCGAGATATTTAGATGGCCGAAAAGAGGGGGAAAGACCTTTTTGTTTAATGGATTATTTTCCAGAAAATTTTCTATTAATCATTGATGAAAGCCATGTAACCATTCCGCAAGTAAAAGCAATGCACGGAGGTGATAAAGCAAGAAAAAACACATTGGTAGAGTATGGATTTCGATTACCATCAGCTCTAGACAATAGGCCACTTGCTTTTACAGAATTTGAAAACATCCCAAAACAAGTTGTATTTCTATCAGCCACACCTGGAGATTATGAATTAAGAATGTGTGAGGGAGTGATGACAGAGCAATTAATCCGTCCAACAGGTTTACTGGAGCCCAAAATCTTGATTCATCCATGTAAAAATCAAATTGACAACCTAATGACTGAAATCTATAAAAGAATAGAAAAAAAACAACGAGTTTTAGTGACAACATTAACTAAAAAAATGGCTGAAAAACTAAGTNAATATTTGATGGAAACCGGAATTAAATCTACTTACATACATTCAGATGTAGATACATTAGAAAGAGTAGAGATTATGAAAAATTTAAGATTGGGAACTATTGATGTACTGATTGGGGTGAATCTACTTAGAGAAGGGTTAGACTTACCAGAGGTATCACTAGTAGCAATCCTTGATGCAGACAAGGAAGGTTTTTTGCGATCTAAAAGATCATTAATTCAAACAATTGGACGTGCAGCCAGACATGTAGAAGGAACAAGTATTTTATATGCAGACAAAATGACGGACTCTATGAAAGAAACAATTTACGAAACCGATCGAAAAAGAAACATTCAAATAAAATATAATAAAAAGCATAAAATTACCCCAAAAGCATTGAAAAAAAATATTAACCTAAAAAGTCTATTAATTAGTAATCTAAATAATAAACAAAAAGATGGTATAATGGAAAACCAAGAATTTGAAACATTATCTGTTGAAAGTCTCAAAAAAGAAATAAGAAAGATGAAAAGACTAATGAACTCTGCAGCTATTGAAATGGACTTTCTAGAAGCAGCAAAATATAGAGATAATCTTTTTATATTACAAAATCAACTAAAAAAGTTAAGAAATAATTAATTCCNTAATATTAATGGTAAACCATCTTCACTAGAGCCAACTACAACTACTTTTGTGTTAGGTGATTCAGCAAGCTTTATTGTAGCTTCAATACCTTTATCCCTAAGCACATTATCTGTTAAGCTCGCACTCAAAATCTTATTAGATTTTGCTTTACCCTGTGCTTCTATAATTTGTCTCTGAGCTTCTTTTTCTGCTTGCTCTATTTTAAATTCGTATTCTAGTGACATTTGTTCTTGTTTTAACTTATTCTCAATTGCATCTTGCAATGTCGGTGGCAATGTAACATCTCTAATTAATACAGCATCTAATAATAGATTCTTTGTAGCTAAAGCTTCTTTAGTTTTTTCATAAATCTCATCCTCAATCGTTTCTCGTTTAGTTGAATATAATTCTTCTGGCAAATACTCCCCGATTACTTCTCTAGTCACAGAACGAATTTCCGGAATAATAATATTTTNATGATATCCAATTCCTAAATCATCATGAACATAACCAACTTTAGAATCAACAGGTTTATATCGATAAGAAAGCTCCGTTTTAATTGTCAAACCATTTTTAGACAGCACTTCCATAATAGATAAGTCTTCCTGTATCCTAACATTATATATGTACTTTTCATTCCAAGGAGCAATAAAGTGAAATCCTTGACCTTTCACATTTTCTTTATCAAGACCGTCTCCAAACCTCTGAAAAACAACTGCTTTTTCACCCGGACCCACTGTATAAGTAATACGTGTGCCAAATAATAAAAGGAAAATTGTTGCAACTAGTCCGAAAACTGCTATAGGATTAATTTGTTGATTCATACTATGTTATTTTTAAAATTATTAATAATACTTGATTTTTATTCGAATTTACAATTATTTTTCCAGTTTAATAAAAGTTAATAATTAATATATCGACGTCGTAAAAACCATTCTAAAAATAAAGTTGTGAGTAACAGTATTAATAACAATTGAAAATGAATTAAAGGTTGATAATAATAATTTATGTAAGTTTTAGGCTTAAAATCTGAAGATTCAACAATATCTATTAATAAATTGGATAAATTATTAAGACTGCATATACTACCATTATATTTAAATGACATAGCTGACAACAAAGTGTGATTAGCTACCAGAGAACTTTTTTCCAAAGAGAAATCTGAGATAACTATAGTCCCTGTTTCTGACAAAATATCATTACCAAAATTAGATTCTGCAAAAAAATCATATGAACCAGCTGGCAACAACCCAATATCTAATGAATATTTATTTTGATGAGGATTAAATTGATAGTCATAATGATTACCTAACGAATCTACAATCTTCATACTTATATCCTGTGAATTAGTTAATTCAAAATTCTTATTATATAATTCTGCTTCAAATANAATNNGNTCATGAGATGATTGTANAGNNCNATAATTAATATGTATTCTAGACTTTNTCTTCATCTAACAATAGATACTGNNTNATTTTACCAANAAACTGATTAAACAACTCATTATTATTATTTAAATAAGCATCATTTAATCGCCACCTCCATAGGCCTTCACCNAACAAATACCCTGACTTATATTCATCTTCAACAAAAAAAAGAATTGGCTGCTGGGTGTTTAAAGAGCCGATCTTTTTATATAATAAAACATCCGTAAGATTTGTAATTGAAACATTTGAAAATGGCATTAAAAATGGACTAGACAGAGATAAAAAATCAATTAAAGAATCAGTCATTAAAAATGATGAAAAGTTTCTATTCACTAGTGTGTTTTCATATTCAAAAGCATTGTCTTCATTTACAAATTTCACAAAATTTTGATTATTATTGAATCCTCTTAAATCTGAATTTTGGCCAATAATATGCCAAACCGGCGTAGAACTGTTCAAATTACGGATTTGATTAATAGTTTGTTCGTAAGTTAATTGATGTAAAATCACTAAATTATAATCATAAGCATTAATATCTAACACATCATTGCCGAGAGTTGAAATACGCTCAACATCTAATTCATATTGATCATGTAATTCTAAACTTTCTTTAATCACNCCAACATCTGGATGCGGTGTGGAAAACAATAATAAAACTTTCTTTCTGTTATCTATCACATCAATGAAAAAAGCTTGTTTATTATTAACTTTATTTTTCTCATTTAAAGTGGATTTTAATTTTACATAGTATTTTTGAACTCCTGCAATATCCGCAGAAATGAAAAATGAAATTTTATGCAAATAATTAGACGATGAAACTTTGATTTTTTCAGAATAAATAATTGATTTTGTTGAATCATCAACAACTTCCATCAATAATTCAGTATTATTCATTTGATGAGCCTTCACAATAACTTCGACAGGAGTTTCATTGCCTAAATACGTAATTTTATTACTTCTAACTGATTTAATTAAAGCATCTGGATGTTCAACAGTGTCACCAAGTAATAGCGTGTATAATGGGGCGTTTAAATGCGTTTCTAAATAAAGTGGATGCATTCCTTGATTATAAATACCATCTGAGGCCATAATATAGGCCTGAACATTAGTGTTAGAATAAATATCATTAACCGTATTTAATGCTAAAGACAAATTAGTTGTTTCACCTGAAAATTCAGAAAACCCTTGAGTGACTAAATTAGAAAATGAAATAACCTCAACCTTTGATTCCACTGATTCAAATAGAGAATCTAAAAAAGAAATATAATTCAATTTATAGTATGCTGAATCTGAATTTGAAATAATTGAAGAGCTATTATCTTGTAAAAAAACAATTAAAGGCTCTTCTTCTATTTTTTCTTGTTTTTTAAATTCTGGCTGAAGTAATAATAAAAAAAGAAAAAATAATGAAAACGACCGTAAAGTAAATAATGCCAATTTAATTGGCTTAGGAACATCAACTAAACTACTATGATTTCGATACAAAAAATAACTTAACAAGCAACTAATGAAAAGAAAAACAAAAAGATAAAAAATAGAATGATTAATAATAATAGAAAAAAAAGTAATCATTTATTTTATTTAAGTTAACATGCCTCCACAAACATGTAACACTTGTCCAGTAATATAAGATGATAAATCCGAAGCTAAAAACAATGCTGAATCAGCAACATCATTAGTTTGACCTGCTCTTTTTAACGGAATTCCTTCTGTCCATTTTTCAGAAATTTCAGCATGTAAATTACTAGTCATTTCAGTCTCAATATATCCGGGGGCAATTACATTAGATCTTATATTCCTGGAGCCCAACTCTAAGGCAACTGATTTTGAAAAACCAATAATAGCAGCTTTAGAAGCTGCATAATTAGCCTGTCCTGCATTACCCTTGACACCTACTACAGAGCTTAAATTTATAATAGAACCACTTCTTGCTTTTAACATTGGCTTTTGAACACATTTTATCATATTAAAAACCGATTTCATATTCACGTTCATTACTCTGTCAAAATCTTCCTCTGACATTCTTAATAATAAATTATCACTTGTAATCCCAGCATTATTTACTAAAACATCTATAATATTATATTTTTCAAGAACAAATTCTACAAGTTTTTGAGCAGACAAGTAATCTGAAGCATCAGATTTAACTGCATCAATCTGCACATTATATTGTTTAGCTTCTTCTATAATCATATTAGCTTGTTCAGCAGAAGAACGATACGTAAAAACCACATTCGCTCCTTGTTCTGCAAACCTTAAGACTATAGACCTTCCTATACCACGGGAACCACCTGTTATGATTGCCACTTTATCTTTTAAAAGTTTCATAATTAATTTAATATTTTTTTCATGGTTTCTCCAATATGGGCAGGAGACTCAACAACATGAATTCCACAATCCATCATAATATTCATTTTTGCAAGTGCAGTATCATCTTTGCCTCCAACAATTGCACCTGCATGCCCCATCTTTCTTCCTTTTGGTGCTGTTTTACCAGCTATAAAACCCACGACTGGTTTTGTTCCATTTTCTTTAATCCAATATGCTGCCTCATTCTCCATTTGACCACCTATTTCCCCAATAAGAACAATACCTTTAGTATCATCATCCTTCATAAACATTTTAATTGCATCACAAGTAGTAGTTCCAATTACAGGATCACCCCCTATCCCTATACAAGTTGACTGACCCAGTCCTACTTTTGTTAATTGATCCACAGCTTCATACGTTAAAGTACCTGAACGAGATACTACTCCTATACCTCCTTTTTTATGAATAAATCCTGGCATGATTCCAATTTTGGCTTCATCTGGCGTGATGATACCTGGACAATTTGGACCAATCAAAATAGAACTAGATTTCTGTAAATGGTGTTTAATCTCAATCATATCTTTAACAGGTATCCCTTCAGTAATACAAACAATTAATTCCATTTCTGCATTAATGGATTCAAGAATTGCTGATTTGGCAAAACGAGGTGGGACAAAAATAACAGCTACATTTGGATTAGAAGCTTCTACAGCTTCTGAAACTGAGTTGAAAACAGGTTTATCTAGATGAAATTGACCACCTTTTCCAGGCGTAACTCCACATACGATGTTAGTACCATATTTCATCATTTCTTTCGAATGAAATGTCCCCTCACTACCTGTAAAACCCTGCACTAAAACTCTTGAATTTTTATTAATTAAAATACTCATATAGAAAATTTATTTATTATTTCTAAATAAAAACAAACTTAGAAAATAAATCAAATAAAAATAAAATATCTAATAATAATAATAAACTAAATTTGTGGAAAATATATAAGTTTAATTTAAGATGAACTACGATACAATATGTTGCATCTAGACTGCACCAGGTCAAGGTGCCATATCTATTATAAGAGTTTCCGGTGCAAATGCTTTTAAAATATCGAATAAAATATTTAAAAGCTATAATAAAAAAAGCCTATCTAAAAAAAATGCAAAAACTGTCATGATTGGGAAGATTGAATATAAAAAAAAGATTATTGACGAAGTACTAATAACCGGATTCAAAGGACCTAACTCATATACAGGTGAAGATATTGTAGAAATAAGCTGTCACGGTTCCATATATATACAAAATGTCATTATTCAACTATTAATTGAATATGGTTGTCGATTAGCGAAAAAAGGAGAATTTACATTACGAGCATTTTTAAATGAAAAACTAGACCTATCTCAAGCTGAAGCAGTAGCAGAATTAATTTCAGCAGATAATGATAAAGCCCATGATTTAGCCATGAAGCAGATGAGAGGTGGTTTTTCAAATGAAATTAAATTACTCAGAAAAAAGTTTATAAAATTCGCATCTCTCATTGAACTAGAACTTGATTTCAGTCAAGAAGACGTTGAATTTGCTGACAGAAAAGAACTATTAAAATTAATATCTGAAATCAAATACAAGCTGAATAAATTATTAAAATCATTTAGATTTGGTAATGCTATAAAAAATGGCATACCTATATCCATAGTAGGTCATCCTAATGCTGGAAAATCTACTTTATTAAACACCATACTAAATGAAGAGAGAGCAATAGTATCTGACATTAAAGGTACGACCAGAGATACTATAGAAGAAAGTATAATTATAAACGGATATAAATTAAGGTTTATTGATACTGCAGGACTCAGATCAACTAAAAATAAAATAGAAAAAATAGGTATATCAAATACATATAAAAAAATGCTTGAATCAGCATTTATATTATATATGGTAGATAAAAATGATTTTAACACAACAAAAATAGAAACAGAAATACAACAAATTCAACAGAAATTAGAAACAAATACCTCCATTATTATTGTAGCAAACAAAAGTGATTTAAAAAAACAAAATCTTGAATTAAATAACATTCAAAACACTCCAATGGTAAATATATCTGCCATCAATGGCAAAGGGGTAGATGAACTACTTGATTTAATATTAAAACAAGTAGAAGATTGGAAAAAACTAAGTAATGAAATTACAATCATTAATCAGAGACATTTTGAATCACTAATAAACACATTACAAAGCATTGATGATGTAGAAAACGCAATGAAGTCAAATATATCCGGTGAATTTTTAGCATTAGATATAAAAAGATGTCTAGAATTTTTAGGTGAAATAACAGGAGAAATCACAAATGAAAATCTTTTAGATTCTATTTTTAATGATTTTTGTATCGGAAAATAATCCTATTTCACCTTCTTATTAGTTGGTTTTGGGCTACATATAATTATAATACAAGCTAAACTTGTTATACCTATACCAATATAAAACAGGAAAGCATTATCAGCTTCCTCCCATCCAGAGGGCCCTAGTGTCCATTTAGCACCCTCATATAGACCAACAAGAACAACTAAAAAACCCACGACAAACATACCACAACCAATCTTTGTGACTCTGTTTCACTTATTTTTTTCTTCTTTTATCAATATGTTATTTTAATCTAGCTAATAAATATAATGTTTTTGTAATATATTTGTGTGCTCATTGGGGGGGTGCTATCATATAGCTGAGATTATACCCACTGAACTTGCGGTGGTAATTCATCGAAAGAATTATTAATTAAAAATATTAATACCATGAAAAACATACTATTTCTATGCTTTGCTATATTTAGCTTAAGTATTTCTCAAAACACCATCTCTTCAGATTCAATTAATGAATTAAACGAAATTGACATTATCTATAAAGCACATAAACTAAGTCCAATTACTTATCAAAATATATCAAACTCTGAAATACAAGAACTATCAGTTGGACAAGAACCTGCATTATTTTTTAGTAGTACTCCATCTATTATAAGTTATTCTGATGCAGGACATACGCAAGGCTATTCATACTTCACATTAAGAGGCATTGATCAAACGAGAATTAATATCACACTTGATGGTGTTCCTTTAAACGACCCTGCAGATCAAGCATTTTATTTTTCTAACTACGCAGACATATTAAACTCTATAGAAAAGATACAAATACAACGAGGAGTTGGCTCATCTAAAAATGGAACTGCCAGCTATGCTGGGAGCATTGAAATGTTCTCACCAAACTTATATAATAATGAAAAAATGGAATTAGGTATTGGATATGGCTCATTTAATACTCTAAGAACTTATGGAATATATAACAGCGGCATAAAAAATAAAAACGGATTATATGTGAGAATATCTAAAATATATTCTGATGGCTTTAAACAACATGCATCAAATAATTCTCAATCTTTATTTTTAAGTGGTGGTAGATTTGGAGATGTTTCAAGCTGGAAAATGAATCTACTAGCAGGAAATCAAAAAAATGGTCTAGCTTGGATGCCTGTTTCAGAAGATGACATGAATTGTGATCGAACAACTAATGCAAATTCTGAATTAGAAAAAGATGATTTCTCACAAATGTTATTACAAGTTCAAAATACTTTAACACCCAATATGAATAATACAATTAAATCAAGTATATACTATAGCTTGGCTGATGGGTGGTGGGATTTTGATTTACCTAATTATTTAGGTGAAGAAACAGAATCTAGTATTGAAGATATTTCTAGAAATGCACTAATATCTAATTTAATTGGATTCTATAGTAATTATAAATTTCAAAATGAAAAACTCAATACAACAACTGGAATACATCTAAATACTTATTCAAATGCATTTAAAGAAAGTCATATGAACTCGGGTGAAGTATGGAATGAAAACACCAAACACAAACAAGAAATAAGTGTCTTTCAAAAAACAGAATATAAAATAAAAAACCTCTTAATATCAGGGGATATTCAATACCGAACATCTGTGTTTAACTATGAAGGTGATGTAAACTTTAATGAAATGCATTGGAGTTTTATAAATCCAAAGTTTGGTCTAAGTTATATAAACTCTGAAAATATGTTGATTTATTTTAACATGGGAAAAACAGGAAGGGAACCGACACGATATGATATGTTTCAAGGAAATGATGTATTAGAGTACTTATGTGAGGTTGACAAAAGCACAGGCGAATATATTCTGCCAAATTTAGATAATGAACCTGAATATGTAACAGATTTTGAGTTGGGAATTAGAACTTCTTTTGAAAAAATAAATTTAAATGTAAATGGCTATTATTTAGATTTTAAAAATGAACGAGTGCTAAATGGAATGTTTGGCCCAAGTGGTTTAGCACTCACTAGCAATGTAGAACAAAGTATTAGAACCGGTATTGAACTATATGCTTCATATCAAATTAATGAACATATTAAATTAATTAATAATTCATCATTTAACTATAGCCTGATTCAAGAGCAAAACATAGAATTTACTCCTATTTTAACACCGCCACTTATTGTAAATCAAGAAATCATATTTTCTCAAAATAATCTAAGTGCTAGTATATCATCAAGATATCAAAGTAGTTCATATATTAACTTTGAAAACACAGAGTCCATAAATGAATATGTTGTATTCAATGGAAGAATTAGTTATGAGATGAAAAACTATACTCTAACACTATTGATTAATAATATAAGTGATAATTATTATTTTAACAATGGCTTAGTGGATTGGGATGGGCAAATAAAATATGTTGCTCAAGCACCTAGAAATATATTTATTTCAATAAAATATAGAGTTTAATCTTCTCTTTTATCATGTTTTTGCTTAGCCATCTCTGCAGAAACTATTCCTGTAGGAACAGCAATAATACCATAACCTAAAATCATGATAAATGTAGCAATCATTTTACCCAATATGGTAGCAGGAACAACATTACCGTAACCAACAGTAGTCAAAGTAATAATGGCCCAATAGATTGAGTCAGGTATAGTTTCAAACCCGGCAGACTGACCTTCAATGACGTACATAATAGAACCTAGTACAGTTGCTACAAGTATTANAAATAATACAAAAGATATAATTTNAGGTCTAGAATTAGATAAAGCAATCATCATNATGTTACCACCTGTAANATACTTTTTTAATTTAAACACCCTNAAAACACGAATTAATCTNANTACTCTTATTTGTCTTAAATAAGCTAAATTCGGATTAAATATCCCAATAAATGTCGGGAGAATGGCTAATAAATCAATTATACCCCACCATGAAGTCATATATTTCAATCTATTCTTAGCAGAATATATTCTTAAGATATATTCAATTGAAAATGCAATTGTAAAGAACCATTCAAAACCATATAAAAGCCGGCCGTGCTCTTGGTGTATAGTAGGAACACTCTCAAGAAAGACCACTAAACAAGAAAGAAGAATAAAAATCAATAACCAAACATCAAATAGATATGCAGTTCTACCATTTGTAGTAAAAATGATATTACGCAACTTATTTCTTGTACTCTTTGCCATCTTAAATTTTAGATATATTTTTCAAATATAAAATATTTCTGAAAACAATTAAAAAGTAGTATTAAAGACAGAAAATATAGCCCGATGATCGGACTCATAATTAAGAATTAAAATATCCGACAAATTATCAGGACCAATTAAAGAAAATGACTCAACATTCATTTGATTATCATGATAAATAAAATCGATTCTATCATGTACCTCATTCACATTATAATATGGAGTCCAAGTATAACCAGGATAATCAAGAGGATTAGGGAAAAGCTGTCGATAAACATCAACTAAACCGACATCCAACATTTTATTTGATGCAGGCCAATCTACAATAAACGGAGATGAGTCATTATTAAACTGAAACCGAGTAGGATTTTCTGCACCATAAACCCAATCTAAATGCGACGGCTCATTAAAATCACCTACAACAACAATAGGCATATTATTATCAATAGAATTTATAGATTCGAGCAATTGATCAATATATAATCCACGTGTTTGTTCAGCTTGGTGTATCGCTTGTGCAGCTGTTGTAATTAATGTATCTCTGATATCATAAGGTTGATAAGGATATGCTGGAAAATGAATATTAAAAAAATTAATGTAATCGGTCTCATTTAAATAGATTTTACATTGTGAGTCATTAATCACTTCAATGGAATACTTAGACAGAATAGCCGTACTTGTTTCTTCATGACCATAAAAACAATAATTAAATCTATCTGCAATTTCTACACCTACATCAAAGGACTCCTGCAATCCGATAACATCAGGACTAATTGTTTCAATTATGTTTGAGACACTATTGATTGATGTGCCATTCAATCTATTAAAAGATAGAACAGATAGTTTATTGTCGATTAATTCTACGCCATCACATAATTGCCATGTATGAAAATCATTTTTTTCGCAAGAAACGAAAAGAATGCAAAAAATAACAACGTATTTATAAATACTCATAGTGCTAAATTAATTAATAATATTAGATTTGGAAATTATTATGAAAACAGAAGAGAAAAAATCTTACTTCTTAAATCGTTTATTTAAACACCTTGATGGCATTGCAATATCCCCTATTCTAATGACATTAGAGAAGGAAGGATTACTTTCTCATATTTTAAAAAATGACAATAATTCTTTAAGAGAATTAGCAAATCAATACAATGCTAATATTGGTTATTTGAATGTCGCACTAAGAATGTTAGCTTCTCAAGGACATTTAAATCAAAAAATTGACAATAAAGGAGTGGATATTCAATTCAAATCTAAATTAAGTCTTCAAAGAATATTAGGGTGGCATGAACATTATAATATAGTTTCTGTATTGTATGATACAAATATTGATTATTCCATCCTATTTAAAAATTCAGATGTATTAGAATCCGCATTATTTTCCACATTAGAAAATTATATAAAACATAGAGAAGAAACACCATATAGTCATGTAGAACCTACTATGGTCACACATATTGAGGGAGCTGTTTTAGGACCTATCATTGTAAGTTTGGCAAGAGCAAACTGTTTCGAAAATATAAAAAATAAAAATGTAAAATGGTGGAAAAACATAAATCAAGATTGGCAAGAAATCATCAAAAAACTATTTAACCATAGTAATTTAACAGATGAAAAAAATCAAATTACCGAATACGGATATTTTATATTAAAACGTGCAACATCATATGGAGTAACGGTCTCTTATCTTCCAACATTTCGAAATATTAAAAACTTAATATTTGGAAACCATAAAAAACTTTGGAACCAACCAGGAGAGGTGGAAAAACATGTAGATCGAAGTATGAATGTGTGGGGCAGTGGTGGAGCACATCATACATATTTTAAAAAAATTGATGAAATTATCATTGACCTATTTAATCTCCCAATAGAGAAACAACCAAAGGGATTTATAGATATCGGGTGTGGCAATGGCAAATTAATAGAACATATTTTTGATTTAATATATTACAAAACAGAAAGAGGAAAACAGTTAGAAAAAAATCCTCTATTTATTGTGGGTAGTGATTTTAATTACAAAGCTTTAGAAGCAACAAAAGAAACAATCACTAAAGCAGACATATGGGCTAAAACTGCATTTGGCGACATTAGTGACCCTAAAAGCTTAGCAAAAAGACTTGATGAAAAACATCAAATAAAATTAGAAGATTTATTAAATGTCCGATCTTTTTTAGATCATAATAGAATATATACACCAGCAACACAAAAAATTAAAAGAATAAGTAAATCAACAGCAGCATTTTGTCACAAGGGTAAAAGAATAGAGAATAATGCACTACAACAAAATTTAAAAGAACATTTTGAAAAATGGCAACCATATTTAAAAAAATATGGCTTACTTATTGTAGAATTGCATACCATAGACCCAAAACTTGCTGCTCAAAGTCTAGGAAAAAATGCCATTACAGCATATGATGCTTCACACGGATTTTCTGATCAATACATAATAGAATATAAGTGCTTTTTAGAGGCTGCACTAGATGCTGGACTAAAACCTGACCCAGCTCACGAACACCTGTTTCCTTCAAAAGAAACACCGATTGTTAGTATTAATAGATTGATTGATTCTACTGATTAAGAGTATATTTCCTCCAGCGATTCAAGACATTCAATATGTCATTTGGCAGTGGAATTTCAAAACTAATTAGCTTATTCTTTTTAGGATGAATAAATTCTAACTTAGTAGCATGTAATGCTTGTCGAGGTAAAGATTTAAAACAATTTTGCACAAATTGTTTATACTTGGTGAAGGTTGTACCTCTTAAAATTTTATCACCCCCATATTCATTATCATTAAACAATGGGTGGCCTATATGTTTCATGTGAACTCTTATTTGATGTGTCCGACCAGTTTCTAATTGACAACTAACTAATGTGACATACCTAAATCTTTCTAACACTTTATAATGAGTAACAGCATGTTTACCTTCATTTTCATCAGTAAAAACAGTCATTAATTTTCTGTTTTTCTTATTACGACCAATATTACCCACAATAGTTCCTTTTTCATTTTTAAGATCCCCCCAAACTAATGCAATATATTTCCTTTTAATGGTACGTTCAGCAAATTGAGCAGATAAATGAGATAACGAAATATCATTTCTTGCCACAACCATTAAACCTGTGGTGTTTTTATCTAAACGATGTACTAAACCTGGTCTTTGATTATCTTCAGAGGTTCTAATATCACTATACTTATACAATAATGCATGTACCAAAGTTCCAGTATAGTGTCCATAACTTGGGTGAACAACCATATTACTTGGTTTATTAACAACTACCACGTCCTTATCTTCAAATACAATATCTAATGGTATATTTTCAGGAATAATCTCTTTATTATATGGCTCATATTCAAATCTTATACTAATTTGATCTAAAGGTTTGACTTTATAATTTGATTTTACCCTGTTATTATTACAAAACACATGACCTGAAGATATTGATTTTTGAATTTTTGTTCTTGTTGTATTTGATAGGCGAAGTAATAAAAATTTATCAATTCTGATTAAATCATGATTTTTTTCAACCTCAAAAAAATGATGTTCATAAAATTGATTACTCACTGTTTCTTGATTATCAGACATGGAGAATTATTTAATATCTATTAAGGTATCTTTAGCCCACACATTAATAAAAGAACCAAGTTCCAATTCTTTATTAGGCAGAGGATCTTGTTGATATACAATCATCAGTGTGTCATTATTAACGTCCTCAAGATAAGAATTCCCTAGATTTAAAGAATTATTGTTTAGTTTGCTTTTTACCATATTAAATTCTAATCCTAAAAGACTCGGAACCATTACGTTTTCTATATGACCATTGCCTAAATATAAATTAATGACAGAAAACTTGGGTAAGGTGTCATGAAAATTGACTCTATTAGATAAAATAGAATCCAACATAACTTCAGAGTAGCGGATTACATCTTTAGCAAAATGGTCAACATAATATATATTACCAATTCGAAATGCACTATTTTCCAACAAATTGATTCCCTGCCGAAGCGATTTGTTTTTTAAATTAGGGAATGGTATGTAGTGAACAGTAAGAGGGTTGATTGTGAGATATATTTTCCTTTCAGGTTTAACTTCTGAACCAGCTTTAGGTGCATGAGATAATATAGAACCTCTCGCATAATCTGGATTATATGCTGCAGAGTCTATAATAATAAATTCTAAATTATATTTTTCTAATGTATCTTCAACTGAAGAAAGACTCAAGCCAACTAACGATGGCACATCAATAATATTATGATGAAGCGTGTATCTTTTTAAACTGAAATCTACTATTTTAAAAACTAAAAAAAAGAAGATGAAAAGTCCTAAAAATAAATAAATAAGAAATTTATAATTTAATTTCATGGTAATTAAATTTCACACAAAGGTATTTATTCTATCGCAAGAATATACTAAAAATTCAAAAAACAAATTCTATCTTTAAACTAGTTATTAAGAAATTAAAGAATGAAAAATATTGCAATACTTATGGGTGGCACCTCAAAAGAAAAAGAAATTTCTTTAAAAAGCGCAGAAACAATTTATCAAAATATTGATAAAAAAAAATATAATGCATATAAAGTATTATGTCTAAAAAATACATTGTTTAAAGTAATTGTCAATAAAAAACAAATAACCATAAACAATACTGATTTTTCGTTTAAATTAAATGGATTGAGAGTAAATATAGACAAGGTATTTATGATGATTCATGGAGTACCTGGTGAAAACGGCGAACTATGTGAGTATTTCGAAAAACAGAATATCCCATATACTTCTTGCAACGAACAAGTTTCACGACTCACATTTAATAAATTTCAATGTAACCAGTACTTAAGCTCAATCGGATATAAAGTGCCAAAATCTAGTATTCACACAACAAATTACACAAAAAAATACCCCTGCATAGTAAAGCCAAGCTGCAGTGGATCAAGTTTTGGAGTTAGTAAAGTATATAATCAAAAAGAAATGAAACATGCTATTGAAGATGCCAAAACTCATGACAACGAAATAATTATAGAAGAATTTATTGATGGTCGAGAATTAACTTGTGGAGTTTTTAGAACAATTGAAGATATCCAGTCCCTACCTATTACTGAAATAATTTCAGAAAATGACATCTTTGATTATGATGCAAAATACAATGGGAAAGCCGTTGAAGAGACACCTGCTCATATAAATAAAGGAATTCAAGAAAAAGTTCATGAAATATCAAAAAAAGTATACAAAGACATGAAGTTATCGGGGATAGTTAGAATTGACTTTATAGTGCAAACCAAAACACCATACATCATTGAAATTAACACTGTACCTGGATTTTCAACAGAAAGTATTATACCAAAGATGTTAAAATGTGCTAACATCAACATAACTGAATTTATTACACAACAACTTGAATACTGCACCGCATCCAAGTGCTAGTGTAGGCTGTTTAAATAAGTAACCAACTTATC
This sequence comes from Flavobacteriales bacterium, assembly GCA_002707245.1. GTDB lineage: Bacteria > Bacteroidota > Bacteroidia > Flavobacteriales > TMED113. The sequence goes on along the minus strand of PAMG01000020.1, from coordinate 490 downwards.
TACTGCTATACCACGGTGACTAATTTTGTTTTTTTCCTCTAACGTCATTTGACTAAATGTTTGAAAATATCCATTTGGAAGAAATATGGGGTCATAGCCAAAGCCACCCTCCCCCATAGTTTTAGTGGTAATTACACCCTCGACAACACCTTCGAAAAACAACTCTGAAAAACTTGTTTTCAAACAAATTACAGTTCTAAATCTAGCTCTTCTATCCTTTACTTGACTTAAATTCAATAATAATTTTTTAATATTCTGATTAGCATTTGATGGCTCTCCCGCATAACGTGCTGAAAAAACTCCAGGTTGACCATTTAAAGCATAGACTTCTAGCCCTGTGTCATCTGCTATAGAAGAGATGTTGTATTTTTCATATATAGTTTTTGCTTTAATAAAAGCATTATCTCTTAACGTTAATCCCGATTCAATAATTTCATCAACATGACCGACATCTACTAAACTAAGCACATTTATATTATTTAATTTTGAT
>PAMG01000019.1 GCA_002707245.1 Flavobacteriales bacterium | reverse complement strand
CTAATTGTTCTCTATAGCGAGAAATATTATTTTGAGTAGTGATTTCCGGATGTTGACCAGTTTGAATTGCATATTGTTCCGCGGGAAGTCCAAATGAATCATAGCCCATAGGATGCAGTACATTAAAGCCATTTAAGCGTTTATATCTAGAATAAATATCAGATGCAATATAGCCCAATGGATGACCCACATGTAGTCCTGATCCAGATGGATATGGAAACATATCTAAAACATAAAATTTTTTTTTAGACTTATCCTCTATTGTTTTATAAGTTTTTTGTGCCCTCCATTTGTTTGCCCATTTTTTTTCTATTTCTCTAAAATTATACTGCATATAAGCGGTTTATCATTAAATGTATAAACTAATATATATATTATATAAATAATTTTATTACATTGATTTAATAAACTACATATATTGTATNGGTTTACAAACAGACAATTTTTTTAAAAGCCGGGTATTAAATTCGAAGATTTATATTTTTTTAGCTACCACATTATCTGTTTTAATAATGGGTGTTTTAGGTTTAATTGCTATAAATTATAACTCTTTAGAGAAAAATTTAAAAGAAAATATAAGTTTTAACTTAATATTGAATAATGATATACAAGAGTTAGAAATACAGCAATTAATAAAATCACTTTCTTTAATCCCAACAATTAAATCTGTAACATATGTTTCCAAAGAAGAAGCTGCAAATCAATTAAAAAACAATATAGGTGAAGATTTTATAGGAGTTATAGGACAGAATCCATTGTCAGATATTATTGAAGTTAATTTTATTGCTTCACATATTACAAATTTTAACCCTGAAGAACAAAAAAAAAGATTTGTATTATATGAAGAAATTAATGATGTTATTTTTGATCAAAATTTAATTGTTTTATTAGAAAATGATTTTAAAAAAGTTGGATTTGTATTATTATTAATAGCTGTCATATTTTTTATTGTTGCATTTATTTTAATAAATAGTAATATACGATTGACAATTTATTCACAAAGATTTCTTCTTAAAACGATGCAATTGGTGGGTGCTAAAAAAAAATTCATTCAAAAACCATTTTTAATATCTAATTTAATAAGCTCTATCATAGCATCTATCATAGGTAATATAATCTTGGTAGGTTTATTGCTATTAACAATTCGGAAATATCCAGAAATTGAAAATTTAATTTCTCAAATACAACTTATCTGGTTAATACTTAGTGTTTCAATCATAAACATAAGTATTTCAGTTTTTAGCACATGGATATGTGTTAGAAAGTATTTAAATTTAAACACAGAAGAATTATATAATTAATTTATGATGAATTTTTTAAAATCAAAAAACACCAATTTAACACAGAACAAAACGAGATATGATGATATCTCTCCATTTTTATTTAAAAAAAAAAATTATTTAATATTATTATTTAGTTTAGTATTAATTACCGTAGGCTTTTTATTGATGATGGGTGGAGAGGGCGAAACTTCAACTGCATTTAATCCAGAGATTTTTTCTCCAAGAAGAATTAAGCTTGCTCCAATTATTATTATAATTGGATATATTGGGATGATTTTTTCTATATTTTATAATGATTGAAGAAATTAAATATTTTATTTTGGGTATTATTCAGGGTTTAGCTGAGTTTTTTCCAATTAGTAGTAGTGGGCATATTGTTTTATTTTCATCTTTATTAGATCTTGCTGAAGACAATCCTCTTTTATTATCTGTGACAGTACATTTTGCAACAACTTTAAGTACAATTATTATATATCGAAAACGACTTCAAGCATTATTTTATGGTGTGGTAGTTAATCAAAATAAAAACGATCTCGCATTTATTTGGAAAATAATTATTTCAAGTTTTCCAATTATAATTATAGGCTTTNTATTTAGGGATAATATTGCNNNTATNTTCANCAACTATTATTTTGTAACAATNATGTTATTNTTAACAGCTGTTTTTTTAATAGGAACTAGTTTTATTGCCATAGGCAAAAAAAAAATTACTTATTTAACTGCATTATTAATGGGATTAGCACAAGCCTGTGCAATACTTCCAGGGATATCGCGTTCAGGTGCTACTATTTCTATGGCTTTATTGTTAAAAGTAAAAAGTAAAGATGCAGCAGAGTTTTCTTTTTTAATGGCATTGTTNCCAATATTAGGTATTACTTTTATAGAATTAATCACACTTTTTTATTCTAATATTAAATTAAGTATTGATGATATAAAATCTTTAATTATTGCTTTTTTAGCTGCTTTTTTTTCAGGCTTATTTGCGTGTAAATACATGATATCTATTGTTGAAAAAAACAACTTAAAGTATTTTGGATTTTATTGTATTATTATTGCTTATATAGTTTTATATTTTGTGTTTTTTTAAGAAGCTATTACATGTTGACAAATAATCTAGATCAGATATCTAAAGTTTTATTAATTGATAAGCCTAAAGATTGGACATCATTCGATGTAGTAAAAAAAATCCGAGGATTAGTAAAAAAAAAACATAGTATAAAAAAAATTAAAGTCGGTCATTCTGGCACTTTAGACCCATTAGCCACAGGGCTATTAGTTGTTTGTATTGGTAACAAAACTAAAGAGATTAGAAATCTCGAAATTCTTGAAAAGGAATATGTGGCAACCATTAAACTAGGTTGCACAACTGATAGCTTTGATGGTGAAATGCCAGAAAAAGAGCATAAAACATATTCGCATCTATCCGAGGAAGATATAGTGAAAGTTTTATCTGATTTTTACGGTTCAATTCAGCAAATCCCTCCTATTTTTTCAGCTATTAAAGTTAAAGGAGAAAGATTGTACAAAAAAGCTCGTAGAGGGGAAAAAAACATAGAATTAAAAAAGAGAAGAGTTACAATCTTAGATATAAGATTAGAAGTAATCAATTTACCATTAGTTAGGTTTAAAGTGAAATGTAGTAAAGGCACATATATTAGATCTTTGGCTCATGACATTGGTCAAAAATTAAATTGCGGTGCATATTTATACCAATTAAGAAGAGTGAGTGTCGGCCAATATAACATAAAAAATGCTCAAAGTATAAATGATATTTTGGATTCTTTATAAAGACAACCATTTAATCCTGATTTGAATTCGATATTTTTGTATATTTGCTCTCACTATTTAGCAGAAATTATAATCTACCATGAAGCTTAAGTTGTCACATTTTCATTTTGATTTACCACCAGAATTATTAGCTACGGAACCAATTGTTAATAGAGATGAATCAAGAATGATGGTTGTGCATCGTGATTCAGGTCAAATAGAGCATAAGAAATTCAAAGATATTTTAGATTATTTCACAGAAGATGATGTAATGATTTTAAATAATACTAAAGTTATTCCTGCTAGACTATATGGTAATAAAGAAAAAACAGGTGCTAAAATAGAAGTTTTTTTGATGCGGGAGCTTAGTAAAGAAAGTCGATTGTGGGATGTACTAGTGGACCCTGCCAGAAAAATCAGAATAGGTAACAAGTTATATTTTGGAGAGAACGATGATTTAATTGCCGAAGTAATTGATAACACAACTTCTAGGGGCAGAACATTACGCTTTTTACATGATGCTCCATATGATGAGTTTAAGGAAAAAATTGAAAAACTAGGTCAAACACCATTGCCAAAATATATAGATCGACCACCAACAGCGGAAGATGAAGAAAAATATCAAACAGTATTTGCTAAACATAAGGGTGCTGTTGCAGCACCAACAGCTGGGCTCCATTTTAGTAAAATTATGTTAAAGAAACTGGAAATTTTAGGAGTTCATTTGCCAGAGCTTACACTTCATATTGGACTTGGTACATTTAGACCTGTTGAAGTAGAAGATTTGTCAAAACATAAAATGGATTCAGAAGAATTTATAGTTACTGATGAAGTTGTAAATATTGTGAATAATGGTATTGCATCTAAAAAACGTATTTGTGCGATAGGCACAACCACAATGAGAGCAATTGAAACTCCTGTTTCCTCTTATAAAACTTTAAAACCTTTTCAAGGATGGACAAATAAGTTTATATTTCCTCCATATCAATTTCAAATAGCAAATAGTCTTTTAACAAATTTTCATGCACCAAAGTCTACTGTTTTAATGTTGGTTTCAGCATTTGCCGGTCATGATTTAATTATGAAAGCTTATAAAGAAGCGGTAAAAGAAAAGTATAATTTTTTAAGCTACGGTGATTGCATGCTGATAATTTAATAACTTATTGAAATGGCTCATCATGTTTTAATATTAGCAGCAGGAAAAGGATTAAGATTACAAAGTGAAACTCCAAAACAATTTTTAGAAATTCATTCTTTGCCAATTATTATGCATAGTATGAAAGCTTTTTTTTTAGCTGATCCAACATCAAAGATTTATATTGCTTTATCTAAAGACTATCTTGAAAAATGGTCTAAACTTTGTATAGATCATAAATTGAAGATTAATCATGAAACATATCTTGGAGGTGATACTAGGCAGGAATCTGTTTTTTTAGGGTTAACTAAGATCTATGATTCTTTCGGTGAATCTAGCAAGAAACATTTAGTGAGTATTCATGATTCAGCAAGACCGTTTATCAATTCTAAGTTTATTTTAGAATTAATTGCTTCAGCTAAAAAATCAGGCAATGCAGTTCCAGTTATAAAGCTTAAAAATGCTTTAAGAAAAATAGATTTGAATAATATAGTTAATAGTGTTGCCCGGAATAGAGAAAATTATATTATGACACAAACCCCCCAAATTTTCACTTTCGATACTATATATAGTAGTTATAAGTATATGATGGAAACTAACATGAAAAATATATTTGATGATTCTACAGCATATGATTGTCTCAAAAATAAAACTGATCTTAATCTTGTGAAAGGACGAGAATATAATATNAAAATTACCACAAAATTGGATTATATTATTGCACAAACTATATATGAATCTTTAAAAGATATGAAATGATTGTTTCTAAACCAGACATCAGAGAGATAACCACTAAAGCATTAGAAGATTTTTTTATTAAACACAATGCTCCTAAGTTTAGAGCAAGCCAAGTTAAAGAGTGGTTATGGAAACATCGAAAAATTAATTTTAATGAAATGACTAATCTTTCGATACATGATAGAAATTTATTACACGAACATTTTATTATTAATAGTTTGAAAATCATCAAAAAACAGATTAGTGTAGATGGAACTATTAAATTTTTATTTTTTGTTAATGAAAATAGATTTATTGAAGGTGTTATTATTCCACAATTCGACAGACTAACTGCATGTATATCTTCTCAGGTGGGTTGTAGTTTATCTTGTACATTTTGTGCTACAGGAAAATTAAAATTATATAAAAATTTAAGTTCTGGAGAAATCTATGATCAAGTTTTTCTATTAAACGAATATGCTTTAAAGTATTTTAATCGACCTATTAGTAATATTGTTTATATGGGTATGGGTGAACCATTATTAAATATTAAAAATGTATTAAAAAGTATAAAACTTATAACCTCTAAAAATGGCATGGGAATGTCTGGGAAAAGAATAACGGTTTCAACAGTTGGGATTACAAAAATGATAAAAAAAATAGCAGACATAAATCCAAATTTTAATTTAGCAATATCATTACATTCTGCAAATGATATTAAAAGAAGTGAAATTATGGAGATTAATAAAACAAATAACTTAAAAAAGTTATCACAAGCATTGCTATATTTTTATGAAAAAACCAAAATTAAACCTACATATGAATATGTTTTATTAAGTGGGATTAATGATTCCATCGATGATGCTAAAGAATTAGTTAATTTTTGCAAAAAAATACCAAGTAAAGTAAACTTAATAGAATATAATCAAGTAGAAGATGGAGCGTATGAAAAATCTACAGAAGAAGCAACTGGTCTTTTTATAAGTTTTTTAGAAAAACATAATATATTAGTTAAATTGAGAAGAAGTCGCGGTGAAGATATTGCTGCTGCTTGTGGACAACTTGCAATACAAAACACATAGTGATAGATTTTTTAAAAAAAATAGAAAAAGAAATACTTGTTTTTGATAAAAAATTCAAAAATACCTTGTCTACAAAAGCAAAACTACTTCATAAGGTGACAAGTTATTTAGCTCAAAGTCCGGGGAAAAAGATTCGCCCTATTTGTGTAATTATTTCAGCAGGTTTATTAAATAATATAGCAGAAAAAACATATAGAGGTGCAATTTTAATTGAGTTATTANACACTGCAACTTTAATTCATGATGACATTGTTGATGACGCACATCTTAGACGATCTCAATTATCTCTCAATGCTATTTGGAAAAATAAAATCTCTGTTTTATCAGGAGATTATTTTTTAGCTAAGGGCTTACGATTAGCGATTTCACATAAAGATTATGATATATTAAATGTGACATCACATGCTGTTGAAAAAATGGTAGAAGGTGAATTAATACAAATAGAAAAAACAAGAAAATTAAATTTAATAGAAAAGGATTATTTTGAAATAATTAAATTAAAAACAGGTGCATTATTCTCGGCCTCTTTTAAGATTGGGGCCCTTTCAGTAACCTCTGATATAAACTTGATTGAAAAGTTAGAATCAATAGGCCTCAAGTTGGGATTACTATTTCAAATAAAAGATGATATTCTAGATTACAATAATTTCCACAGTATTAGCGGTAAAAAAGCGGGTAATGATATCAAGGAGGGTAAAATAAATCTCCCACTATTATATGCATTAAAAAAAATGAGATTAATAGAAAAAAACATGGTGTATAAAATTTTAAGAAAAAAAATAAATACATTAGATGAATTAGAGCTAGTTCAAAAATTAGTAAAACAGTATGACGGGATAAAAGAAGCTGAATTATTAATTCAGAATTATTATTCAGATGTAATGAACGACTTAGATGACTTTAGATCTTCTAAATATAAAGAAGCTTTAGTTTTGTTGTTAGATTTTTTAATTCATAGAGATAGATGATGTAATGCGAATTTCTCAAAAAACAATAGATCAAATTTTTGATATAGCAATTATTGAAGATGTTATTTCAGAATTTGTGGTTTTAAAAAAAACTGGTGCAAATTATAAAGGTTTAAGTCCATTTAATGATGAAAAAACACCTTCTTTTGTAGTTTCTCCAAGTAAAGAAATATGGAATGATTTTAGTTCTGGGAAGGGTGGTAATATGATTTCTTTTTTAATGGAGCATGAACAGTATACATATCCTGAAGCACTATTATTCTTAGCTAAGAAATACAATATAGATGTTGAATATATTGAACTTGATGAAGACACCCAAAGAGAGAAAAATAGAAGAGAAGCGATACTGATTGTATTAAAATTTACAAAAAACTTTTTTTGTAAGAATTTAATGTCATCAGACAAAATAGGCTTGAACTATTTAAAAAAAAGGGGTTTTTCGGAATCGACAATTAAAACATTTGAAATCGGCTATTGTTCAGATAATGATAAGAGTTTAATTAGAGAAATAAAGCAAGCGGGATACAATGTAGAGTATTTAAAAGAATCTCGGATAATAAATCAAAATGAAAAAAATAGATTTAGTGGCCGCTTAATCTTTCCTATTCAAAATATAACTGGTCATGTGGTAGGATTCGGTGGCCGAATATTACAAAATAATATTAAAACAGTTAAATATTTAAATTCAGATAGTTCAGATTTATATCAAAAAAGTAAAATTTTATATGGACTTTTTTTAGCTAAAAAACATATTAAAAAATTTGATTCATGTTATATTGTAGAGGGATATACCGATGTAATGGCGTTGCATCAAATAGGCATAAAAAATGTGGTTTCGAATTGTGGCACAGCATTAACAAAAGATCAAATTAGATTAATTAACAGATTTACAAATAATATAATTATACTTTTTGATTCAGATAATGCTGGGATTAATGCAACCCTAAAGGCAATAGATGCTATCTTAGAACAAAATATGATGCCACAAGTATTACAACTTCCATCTTCGGAAGATCGAGCATCATTTGTCACAAAAAATAAACTTAATGATATTACCAAATATATTGAACTAAACACAGTTGATTTTATCGAGTTTAAGTATAGTCTTATAGAAGATTCTGACACATCGGATTTAATAAAAATCACTCAAAGTATTTTAGAATCTCTTTTATTAATTGAACATCAAATATCACAAACTTTTTATGTTAGACGAGCATCACAAATATTAAAAATAAAAGAAGAAGATTTATTACTTGAGTTGAAAAAAATAAAATCCAATAAAAATAAAATCCGGCAATCCCGAAGTATTGTTAAACAGGACAAAGAGTCTTTAGATTTTCATAAAATTAAAAAAGATAATTTAGAAGAATTTCAATTAATGAGATTACTAATAAATTATGGCACGAGTGAAGAAATTAAGGACAATAAACAATCAGCTAGTGTTGGTATCTTTATTGCTCAAGAATTAGAAAAGGATAATATTGGATTTTCTGTTTTTTTATTTGATAAGATTTACCAAGATATATCTGAAAAAATAAAATTAAATGAAATCCTTACTAAAGGATATTTTTTAACCCATTCAGAAGAAGATATTAGAGGATTTGCTGCTTATGTTCTTGGTGAAAAATATTTATTAAGTAACTGGGAGGAAAAAGATATATTTGTCTTGGAAGAAAAAGATATATTATATAAAGTAGCTCGAGAATCTATTTTGAGATTTAAATTGAAACGAGTTCAGGAAATGGTTAAGAATGCCTTATTAGCATTAAAAGATGAGAATGGTGATGCAGAAGATAAGCTAAAGCAATTTTCTCAGCTTAGTACTTTAGAGAAAAAAATTCAACAAGAATTAGGTAGATTATTTTAAATTCAATTTTGCTAACAATTTAATAAATTGTTTTGGGGTAAGTTGTTGTTTTTTATCACTTAATGCGTTATCTGGATTATGGTGAACCTCAACCATTAGTCCATTTATATTTTTTTGAATTGCTTTTTTCGCAATATTAAAAATTAATTTTTTATCTCCAGTGATATGACTGGGGTCACATATTATAGGAATATTAGGATATTTTAACCTAAACCTATCTAATAGGTCCCATCGTGGCTCATTCCTGTATGTTTTTTCGTTTTCTGAATAGAAACCTCTATGAATTACTTTTATTTTTTCAAGCTTATTTAAGCGAACTCTTTCAATTGCTCCAAACCAAAGGTCTAAATTAGAAAAAATAGGATTTTTAATCCAAATTTCAGTATCGGTATTATATAGAGCTTCAGCTATTTCTTGAACAGCAAATGGATTACTTGTAGTTCTTGCGCCAATCCAAACAATTTTTATATTATATTTCAATGCTAATTCAACATGACTTTTTGTTCCTACCTCGATTGCAAATAGTATATTATATTTTTTTTGAATTTCATGAATCCATTTTAACGCCTCCTCTCCTTTGCCAGGATAATTCTTTGGTAACGTTCTTGCTTTCCAAACCCCCCCTCGAATGACATCAACTTTATTGTGTATTTCTTTTACTACTGATAGCAATCCAGATTTTGTTTCTATAGCACATGGACCAGCAATAATCATTTTTTTATTTTCTCCCATCTAATATAATTACAAATTCCCCTTTAATTTTAGCTTTTGAAACAGCATTTATTACATCAGAGATATCTCCTCGAAAAACAGATTCATGCATTTTGGTTAATTCTTTTAAAACAACAATATTTCGATTATTTATAATCTCCTTTAATTCTTGAAGTGTTTTTAGAATTCGATGAGGTGACTCATATATAATTGTTGTACTGTTTCTATTGGCAATATCAGCTAACACTTTTTTTCTGCCTTTTTTTGCCGGTATAAATCCTTCAAAATTAAATTTATCTGATGGCAATCCTGATTGAACTAAGGCAGAGATACAGGCTGTTGCACCAGGTAAACAAATGACATTAATACTGTTTTTTATACATTCTCGAATTAATAGGAACCCCGGATCTGATATACTAGGTGTGCCTGCGTCAGAGACTAATGACACTTTTAATCCTTGATTTATAGTTGCTATAATTTTCTGTATTTTTTGATGTTCATTAAATACATGATAGCTACTCATTTTCGTATTTATATCATAATGATTGAATAATTTTCGTGTAACTCGCGTGTCTTCGGCTAATACAATATCACTCTCTTTTAATAATCTTATTGCCCGAAGTGTTATATCCTCTAGATTTCCAATTGGTGTAGGAATTATATAAAGAACTTTTTCCATAGTAATTTTGAAATCACTAATTTAGGTAATATAATTTATAACTTCCCATGAAAGAGATTCAAGTTATTACTGGATGTATGTTTGCTGGAAAAACAACGGAGCTACTTAATCGATTAAGAGCAACAAATGACAATTATTTATTAGTAAAACCAGTCATAGATAATAGAGACAGTGAGGACATTGTTTGCACCCATGATGGATTAGAAGAAAAAGCCATAAGAGTACGTAAAGTTTCAGATGTGTTCGCATTATTATCGAATATTCAAGTTGTTGGTATTGATGAAGCTCAATTTTTCACAATGTCAATCATAGATGATTTATGTTACCTCCAAGAAAAAAATATTAAAATTATAATAGCGGGTTTAGAGAAAGACTACTTACATAAACCATTTAAATCTATGACAAAAATTATTTCAATGTCGGATTCTGTCATTAGATTAAAAGCAACATGTAATAATTGTGGACAAGATGCTTCATATTCTCATAGAAAAAATACTACTTCAAAGCAGCAATTATTGATTGGTGCTGAAAATTTTTATGAAGCACTTTGTGAGGAATGTTTTAATAATATTATATAATAATAAAAATGCAACAAGATTTATACGGCACCAGGTTATATGTTAATTTTTCTCATCTAAAGTATAATATAGCTTATATTAAAAAACTGGCTAAAAATTTAAAAATAATAGCAATGATAAAAGCAAATGCTTATGGCCACGGAGATATTGCTATTGCTCGTACACTCCAAGCTTTAGATATTGATTATTTTGGTGTAGCAGATTTTGAAGAAGGTATTAGGTTACGTAATCATAACATCACTCTCCCTATTATGGTGATGAATCCTGGGATTAATAATATTTCAGCCATTATAGAAAATAATCTAGAACCGGTTATCTATAGTAATAGTATTTTTTCTACACTCATTGAGTATATGAAAAATTCACAAAAAGATATTAGGAATAATGTGCGGGTGCATATTAAAATTAATACAGGAATGAATAGATGGGGGTTTAATTTATCAGATGTACCGATTGTCATTAACAAGCTAGCTAGTCAAAAAAATATTACAATAGGTTCTGTTTATACACATTTAGCTTCCGCAGAAAATGAACATGATGATACATTCACAAAAAATCAAATTAATGAGTTAATAAAGGCGCAAGAAGTATTTCAAAAAGAATTGAATCACCCTGTCAAAACTCACATTTCAAATACATCAGCTTTTTTAAGAAATTTTGAAAGTAATAGATTAAATTATATGAGGATAGGCCTATTGATATATGGTGGCATAGAACATAAGTTATTAAAACCAATAGCAGAATTAAAATGCCCTATTTCTCAAATTAGGGAAATAGAAAAAGGCGATTCTGTTGGATACGGAAGAAATTTTATTGCAGAAAGTAAATTGAAAATAGGAGTGCTTCCATTTGGCTATGCTGATGGATTACAAAGAGCCTTGGGGAATGGTGTTTTAAAATTTTATTTTCAAAACCAATTAATTCCTACTGTTGGAAATATATCGATGGATAGTTGTGTCGTCGATTTATCTGGAGTAGATAATATTTCCGTAGGGGATGATGTTATATATTTTGGTGAAAAAAGGCCTATTTGGGATTTAGCAAATGAATTAGATACGATTCCGTATGAAATAACCTCCACTTTATCAAGAAGAATTAAGAGGGTTTATGTGCACTAAGGTTATCTATTTTATTTGAATAAAAAATAAAACTAAACAGGCAAAAAAGCGCAAGGGTATTATGGTTTAAAAAATAATTATCAAATAACATGATAAATAGAAAGAATGTTGGTAGTAGAAATGTTATAAAACTTTTTTCTTTTGAAAGCCAGAATTTTTTTAAGTGAAAATAAAATATACTCAATAGAAAAAGGACTCCAACTATCCCTAATTCAATCATAATAAAAATAAAATTATTGTGAGGATGGATTATGATATTATCTGATTTATTTGGGAACCGCCTATTATAAACAATTTGAAATTTGTTTGCTCCAAAGCCAAAAACAGGTCTTTCACTGATTAATTGAATAGAGTTTTTAATAAAAATATATCTTTGGCCAAGACTAGTTTCATATTGTGGTTTTTTATTTTCAATACTTTCTACCCATAATTTGTCTTTTAGTATTTGATTTTTAAAGTATTCTTGACCTAATTGTGTGCTATCTTTTTTTGCCAAATAGACTGCATCTAATTCAATTTTCTCTTCTAATGATGGAGGGTCTTGTAATAATTCGATGCTACGTATGGTGTTTTGAATTCTATTGTTAAATGGAGAAGAAGAAAAAGCACCAACGGCAATAAATAATAAAGTAACGATACTAATTATAAAATATATGTATTTAGATTTTTTCACTGTGTATAAAAAGAAAGGAAAAAAGATTAAAAAACTTACTATTCCTATTCGTCCATAAGAATTAATTAATGCAATAAAAAAAATAATTACTAATAGTAAATAGGAAATATATTTTTTATGTTTTATCATTAAAGAAAATATTAAGAATATTCCAAAACATAAAAAAACAGCATAATCAAAATGGTCTAAAAATCCTCTAGCAAATATCTCGTCATCATAGTGTCCTGTTTTTACAAAATATTTTAATGGTGTGAAGTATTGCATAATTGAGAACAGAATATTTATAAATAAACCCATTAAAAATGTATACTTTGTGTTTTCAATGTATTTTTTTTCGAAATTTAAAGTGTATAATATTGGTAATAATAGTAGTAATGATTGTTTTTGTGCTAGTGTATTAAAAATATTTTCATGTGACCACAGGTGGCTGAATAAAAAATATATAAAAAAACAAATAGCTGAACATGTAATTGGATTAGTTAAAATTGATTTTACTTTTATACCAAGATTTCCACTAATCAACCAAGACACACAGAATAATAAAATAATTAAATCTGTCACATATATTGAAATACTGATAAAGAATCCAAGTAATAATAACAGATAATTATTTAAATCTTGAAAATTAATTTGCAAAGAATTCATTATTTTTTGAACGAAATCGTAGAAGGTGTTAAAATTTCATTGTATTCTTTCTCATTGTTTAAAATAGACAAAGCTTCTAATATATATGGGTCATCTTTTAAACTATATTCTATTTTACCAGCTTGGTAAAAAGATCGAGTAATTAGGTTTGCGGATAAATGATTTTTGATTATTTCTTCATGAACATTAAGATCTTCTTTTTTTTGACTTTTAACATCAGCTTTTAATTTATTTATATTTTCATTGATTTTATCCAATTTAAAACCTTCTTTTTCTAATTCTGATAATGATGATTCTAGCATTTCTATTATATCATCAGAATAGGATGCAAATTCAAATTCGTTACTATTTAAGTAATTTATAAACTCTTGATAAATTTCATCAGTTAGTGAGAAATTGTTGACAGAATTGTATTGTGGCAGATTATTCACAACAGTATTACCAAATTTAAAAATATGATTATCTCGGATTAGACCGATTAATATATCTGGGTATTCTTTTGGTTCTATTTTTATGTCTGGATCGATTCCTCCTCCGTCATATACAATTCTTTTCTTTTTAGTAAAGAATTTATTTCTAAGAGAATCAACACTGTTTCCACTTTCTAAATAACTGTTGTATTTTTTCGTTTTACTGGCATCTTGAATACACCTACCTGAAGGGGTATAGTATTTTGCGACTGTTACTTTCAGTCTAGAATTATAACTTAATTTTCTACTTTGTTGCACTAGCCCTTTTCCATATGTTTTATTTCCAATAATTACCCCTCTATCTAAATCTTGGATAGCTCCTGCAACAATTTCTGATGCTGATGCTGATGCTCCGTTAACTAAAACAATTATTGGTAAATTTTCGTATTTAGGTAGCAGTTTTGTTTTATAATCTTTTTTCCACTCGGTATTTTTCCCATTTGTAGTTACTACTGTTTCATTTTGAGGGATAAATAAATTAGTTAATTTAATGGACTCATTTAACAGTACCCCAGGATTTGATCTTAAATCAAGTATTATTGATTTTAATTTTTCTTGTGCTTCTAGCTTTTGAATTGCCTCTTCAACTTCTTGTGTGCAATTTTTTGTAAAACGGTTTAATTTAACATAGCCAATATTTTGATCCAAAAAACCTGCGTATGGCACACTCGAAACATGGATTTTTTCTCTTGTAATTTGAGCTATTTTTATCTCCCCATTATTTCTCATTACCTTAACATTTACACTGGTCCCCGGTGTTCCTTTTAATAGATCACTAACATTTTCAGTGCTAGAATTAATAAGTTCTTGGTCATCTATTTCAAGCAGCTTGTCACCCATAACCAATCCTGCTTTATCCGCAGGGAAACCTTTGTATGGTTCGTATATTACGACATGTGTGTCTACTTTTCTAATTGTTGCACCAATTCCTCCATAGTCACCTGTTGTTTGAAAGCGAAAGTCTTCAATTTCAGATTCTGGTATATATTTAGTATAGGGGTCTAGTCGTTTTAACATTGTATCAATTGTACTATGCATCAATTCGCCAGGATCTACAGGGTCCACATAATAAGTGTTAATTTCTCGATATATGTTGTTAAATATTTCTAAGTTTTTTGTTATTTCAAAGTAGCTCGAAACAAATCCTGAAATTAAAAAAGATGCTAAAAGAATAAAGATGATATTTTTTTTATTTTTCATACATTGATCTTTATGTTATTAAGGAACAGGGTCATGTCCTGATCCACCAAATGGATTACATTTAAAAATACGTTTTATCGTAAGATAACTAGCATATATTGCATTATATTTTTCAAAACACTTAATGCAATAAGATGAGCAACTTGGGTGGTAACGACAATGTTGACCTAAAAGTGGTGATATTAAAACTTGATATAATTTGACAATATATATGCAAATAGAATTAATTACTTTCATTTACGCTATTAATTAAAGTTTGAAATAAATTAAATAATTCGGTTTTCAATTTATTAAATTCAGGTTTAGTTGTTTTATTATATATTAATATAAGCCAAATAGGTTTAGATACAGATGATAATTTGTTGTTATTTGTTGTTCGACAGATTTCTCGGATAATTCTTTTTATATAATTTCGATCTACCGCCTTTTTAATTTTTTTTTTAGGAACAGATATTAAAATTTTGGCTGTATTTTCTTGTTCTGCTTGTTTCCACAATAAAACCACCGATTTACTATATATTTTTTCTGCTGATTGATATATTTCTTGTATTATTTTATTCGGAATTTTTCCATTCAGCGAGGATTCCATGTTTCTCATATAAATATGATGTTTATACTTTTTTAGTAAAATATGCGTGTAATGCCATACTCATAGATGGATATTCAGGGCTAGGAGCTTTAATTGCTATATGGAGGCCTTTTTGTATTGCATATTCATATGTAGTTTTTCCAAATACAGCAATTTGCATTTCGTTTTGTTCAAATTCAGGGAAATTTTCGTATAAAGAGTCGATGTCTCGTGGTGTGTAGAAAACTAAAAAATTAAATTTTGATATTTTTAATTTTGACAAATCACTGGAAACAGTTTTAAAAAATGTTCCACGTGTATATTTAATTTCACTAGCATCCAATTGTGTAATAATATCTTCTTTAATGAAATTTGAAGATACTAATAAGAACTTGTCATCTTCATGTTTTTTCATAATTTCGACTAATTCACCAAAATCATTATTTGAAGAGTAAATTTTTCGTTTTCTATATGCTATATATTTCTGAAGGTAATATGAAACAGCTTCAGAAATACAAAAATATTTCATTGAATTAGGAACCATAATTCTCATCTCATCACAAATTCTAAAATAATGATTAACAGCATTTCTACTCGTTAAAATTAAGGCAGTGTAGCTGGGGATATTAATTTTTTTCAGTCTAATATTTTTCACTGTTTCACCTTCAATATTGACAAAAGGATGAAATGAAATCTTTAAATTTAATTTATCTTCCAAATCATGAAATGGAGAATGTAGTCCAGTTGGAACGGGCTGAGAGATTAAAATTTTTTGTTTTTTCTTCACCATAAATCTAGATGCAAAATTATTAAATAAGTGTTGTAAGTGTTTTCCACAAAGCTAAATAAGGCAATGCCTCAAGGGTACAAAGGTACAAAATAATATAAAATAAAAATTTTATTTTAAATGCATTTAATCTATTGAGTAGAATTACTTTAAAAAATAAATAAAAGATTACTGTGGCATAAAACAGATATAAATGGTAGTCATTTAGATAGTCCCCGTTATTTAAATATGACATTAATAAAATAATAGGGAAAAATAATGTTGCCATCATAAATAAACCACTGCAATATCCATAATAGTATTTTGTTGCATCATCTATGATTTCAAAAAGAGAAGCTAGGATATATGTTACCAATATTTTTATAATAAAGAATAAAAACAATAAAGCACCAACTTGCAATAGAGTTATAAATGAAATTATTTTATCAAATTGGGACAAATAAAATGAAATTAAAATTGAAGTGATAATTAAAATATTTATAGATGTGAAAAATTGAAACATGATTGTGTCTTGTCTATGATAGATTACGGAATATTTTTGGTTTATAAAATATTCTATTAATAGTAGTATTCGATTTTTATCAAAAAAATGTAATAGTGTAAAGTAACCTACACTAAAAATGAGCAGTAGACTATATGAATCATGTAAATAAAAACTCATAAATAATTTATATTCTAAATAATTCTATAAAGCTAAATTATTATTTTTGCTTTCAAAATCAATTAATTATTGTATTTATGGCTACTAAAGATCAATTTGAATCACCTGATTATTATTTACTAGATGAATTATTAACACAAGAACATATTTTAATTCGAAATACTATTAGAGATTTTGTGAAAAGAGAAATTTCTCCAATTATAGAAGAAGTATGTCAATCTTGTGTCTTTCCAAAAGATATATTACCAAAGCTGGCATCTTTGGGTTGCTTTGGCCCATTTATTCCAACCAAACATGGTGGTGCAGGTTTAGACCAGATTTCATATGGACTGATTATGCAGGAATTAGAAAGAGGAGACTCAGGAATTAGATCAACTGCATCTGTCCAGTCTTCATTAGTTATGTTCCCTATTTTTCAGTACGGAACTCAAGATCAAAAAAACAAGTATATAAGTAAGCTTGCATCGGGTGAAATTATGGGGTGTTTTGGATTAACTGAACCAAATCATGGCTCTAATCCGGGCGGTATGGAAACTTCGTTTACAGATGAGGGAGATTATTTTTTGCTTAATGGTTCAAAGTTATGGATTTCTAACTCTCCATTTGCAGATATTGCAATTGTATGGGCTAAAAATCAAAACAATAGAATCCAAGGTTTAATTGTAGAGACCGATATAGAGGGAGTCTCCACACCAGAAACTCATAATAAATGGTCATTACGAGGCTCAGTAACAGGCGAGTTGATATTTGATAACGTGAAGGTGCCTAAAGACAATTTATTAACAGGTAAAGATGGATTAGGAGCGCCATTGGGATGTTTAGATAGTGCACGCTATGGAATTGCTTGGGGTGCAATTGGTGCCGCCATGGATTGTTACGATACAGCACTAAAGTATTCTTTGGAAAGACATCAATTTGGAAAACCAATTGCGGCTTTTCAATTACAACAAAAAAAATTAGCTGAAATGATTACAGAAATTACTAAAGCACAGTTTTTAACATGGCGCTTGGGTGTTCTGAAAAATGAAAATAAAGCAACGTCTGCTCAAGTGTCTATGGCAAAAAGAAATAATGTTGCAATGGCTTTAGATATTGCACGTGAATCGCGACAGATATTAGGAGCTATGGGTATTACAGGAGAGTATCCAATTATGCGGCATATGATGAATTTAGAGTCTGTAGTTACTTATGAGGGCACCCATGATATACATTTATTAATCACAGGTCATGATATT
The DNA here is from genome assembly GCA_002707245.1 of Flavobacteriales bacterium. Taxonomy (GTDB): domain Bacteria; phylum Bacteroidota; class Bacteroidia; order Flavobacteriales; family TMED113. Next base: position 20,745 of record PAMG01000019.1, on the reverse strand, counting down.
ACTGGGGTTAGTGCTTTTAAATAAAAATTAAGCAAGATACATAGGTAATAAATAAGAAATTAATTGCACTAGTTTTAAGCTTCACAACTAGCACAATCTTTCTTTTGTTTAAATTTTTGCGCTGCATTCATACTGTGTTGATAGTATAATGATTTGAGTCCTAATTTCCATGCAGAAATGTAAATGTTATTAATTTCTTTTACTGACATGTCAGGGTGAATCATGATATTAACAGACTGTCCTTGGTCAATAAAATTTTGTCGATTAGCAGCTTGATAGATTATATCCATTTGGTTAATTTCAGAGTAAGTTTTAAACACTTCTTTTTCCGTGCTTTTTAAGAAATCTAAATGTTGTACAGACCCATCTTGATTTCGGATACTATGCCAGACTTCTTGTGTGTTTTTATTTTTGCTCTCTAATAATTTTACTAAAAATGGATTTTTAATTGTTGTTTTTATTTTTGCAATATCTTTTACATAAATATTTGACCAAATAGGTTCAATCCCTTGAGATACTTGTCCTAAAATAAAAGCTGATGATGTTGTTGGTGCAATTGCATTTAGTGTGGTGTTCCTTCTGCCAAATCCTTTCAAAACTTCCGGTTCCCCAAATATATTAGCTAACTCTTCAGATGCTTTATAAGATTTTTTTTGAATAAATTTAAATATTTCATTATTAAGATTAAATGCTTCTTGGCTATTAAATGCAACCATTTTAGATTGCAATAAAGAATGCCAGCCTAGTACTCCTAATCCTAGTGCTCGATTTTCTTTTGCAAAATTATATGCACGTTCCATAAATAAGAAGGTTTGCTGATCATCTCGATCTGAAGAATTTCTATAGACTTCAAGTTTTTCAGTAAATTCAGTAATAACCGCATCTAAAAAGTAAACCATTGTCTCTACAGCATCTGTATCCTTCCATTTATCATAATGCAATACATTTAATGAAGACAAACAACATACAAAAGACCATTTATCATTTGAGGGCAACATGATTTCAGTACATAGATTACTTGCGTTAATTTTATAGTCGGTACCTTTGTATACGTCGGGGGCTCCATTGTTAGCATTGTCTTTAAAAAATATATAAGGATAGCCAATTTCACCTCGCCTTTGGATTACTTTTGCCCAAATATTTCGTTTTTCCATGTCACCCGCAATCATTTCTTCCATCCATTTATCAGTAACTGTTACTCCATGTGTTAGCTCTTGAATAGGATTACCCTCTGTTCCAATATCTAAAAACTCAGAAATATCGGCATGTTCAACCGGTAGATATGGTGAGAAACGTCCTCTCCGAACAGAACCTTGACTAACAACATCTACCATAGTTTCAAAAAGTTGCATAATATGAACAGAACCAGAGGCTTGTCCATTATTTTTAACCTCAGCTCCTCTGTGTCTAATGTGTCCAAAGTATCCAGATGTGCCTCCTCCTAATTTAGACATCATTCCTACTTCCGATTGTGTATATAAAATATTCCCCATGTCATCAGCTACATTTGACCCAAAACAACTAATAGGCAGCCCTCTTTTTTTTCCAAAATTTGACCAAACTGGTGATGATAACGAGAAAAACCCTTCTGACATGTACTGATAGAATTTATTACTATATCCAGGTATTCCTAAGATTTGTTCCGCTCTGTCGGCAATTTCTTTAATTCGTTTTTCAGGACTTACCTTAGCGGGCAAATATCCTGCAGCTAAAAAATCTCTACTATGTTTAGTTAGCCATTGAAAGTTATTATCTTTTGCTTCTTTTGCATTTTGCAATTGTTTTTTTCTCACCTCAAGTAATTCGGCTTTATTAAGATTATATTGATCTAATTTTGTCTCTTTTTCAGACTTGTTTTTTTGTTCAGTTATTTTTCTCATTTTTAAAAAAGGTCATCTCCGGTTATACTTTGAGTTCGTTTACTATAATTTATTGATCTTTTAACAAAGAAGTCACCATGTTTTGTGCCAATAATCTCATCATTAAACCATTCGGTTTCATTGACTAAATTCTGATCAGTTTTAAATATTTCTTTCACTCCAATACTGGCAAGTGACCGATTAAAACGGTCTTTTATAAACTCAATTACTTGTTGTTTAGGTAAAAAATCTAATTCTCCCTCTTCAAAGATCCAGTCTATAATTGCACTTTCAGACTCAAATGCTTTTTCGCACATGTTGTGAATTCTAGCTTCATATTCTGCATCAAACCAATTAGGATGCTCAGACTGAAGTATTTTTATTAAATCTATACCAAAATCGCCATGAATTTGTTCTTCTTTTGATGTAGCTTCTACCACATTTGAAACACCTTTTAGCATATTTCGATGTTTATTAAAAGCCATTATGATTAAAAATTGTGAAAACAATGATACGTGTTCAATAAATAATGAAAAAAGCAATACAGATTCAGTATACTCTTGACTATTTTCACTTTTAGAATTTGACAAAGCTGTTTCTAAATATTTAACTCGTTTCATGATAACAGGCTTTTTCTTTAGTTGCTCAAATTCTTGATTTAGTCCTAAAATTTCTAATAAGTGTGAATATGCGTCAGCATGTCTAACTTCACTTTCTGCAAAAGTTGCACCTACTGAACCTATTTCAGGTTTTGGTATTTTGTGGTAAATGTCTCCCCAAAAAGTTTTCACTGCAACTTCAATTTGTGAAATAGCAAGCATAGTATTTTTAATTGCACTTCTTTCTCTGTCTGTTAATTTTGTTTTGAAATCTTGAATGTCACTAGTGAAATTAAATTCGGAATTAATCCAATATGAATGACGAATTGCTGGGACATATTCATATAATTCTGGGTATTCATATGGTTTCAGGTTAATTCTTTTTTCAAACATATTCCGTTGTCTCTTTTCAGCTTGCTTGTTGCGGTATAATATATATGCTTTAGCAGCATCCAAGAATTCACTTTTCATTAATTTCTGTTCGACTAAGTCTTGAATTTCTTCTACATTAGGAACATAATTAGGAGACTTTTCTTTTCTATCTAAGAGTATGTCATAAATTTCTAATGATATTTTTTCTGCAGCTTTTACATCTCCTTTTCCGACAGAGACCATGGCTTTTAGAATAGCATCAGTGATTTTTTCTAATTGAAAAGGATTATTAGAAAAATCTCGCTTATATATATTTTCAATTTTGTTTTTCATGATAANTCTAAATTTACAATTTAACANAAGCTNTTTGTANGAACTAGCNTANTGTGTTTTCAAATACCCATTTGTTAATAATTNNNCAGTTTTTATANNAAAATTGAGACAAAANTGACCNTCATGTTTCTATNTTTAAAACTGTTTTCGTCATAATATATNNTGCTATTATGATNTACGTAAAATTATGTTTTAGGGGGTGAGCAACTTACAATTTTTTGAAGATGCTTTAGCAAATATTTAATAATTAATTAACTTTTACAATAAAGTNTATGGAATATATTTATTTATTTTTTAACAATGATTGTTATTAACTTTTTTATTGAAGATATTATATTATATAATAAAATTTTATTATGTAATTTTGATTTTCTTATTTTAGAAATTCAGAATTATTATAAAAGAATAAATTTAAACAATTTGAATAATGGATTTAAAGCAAATTATAAGTCATTGCAAAGAATATGGTTTTATATTTCAATCCAGCGAGATATATGATGGGTTATCTGCGATTTATGATTATGGTCCATTTGGCGTTGAATTAAAAAATAATATAAAAGCCCATTGGTGGAAATCAATGGTTCAGGAACATGAAAATATTGTAGGTATTGATTCAGCTATATTTATGCATCCATCCATCTGGAAAGCATCCGGCCACGTGGATGCGTTTAACGACCCATTAATTGACAATAAAGATTCAAAGAAAAGATATCGAGCAGATAATTTAATAGAGGATGAGCTTTTAAAGTATCAGCAGAAAATAAATAAAGAGATTAAAAAAGCTGAAAAGAGGTTTGGTGATAAATTTGATTTAAATGCTTTTCAAACCACAAACCCAAGAGTTCTGAAGTATGCAGAGCAAATTCTCTCTATTCAAACTAAACTTGAAAATGCATTAAAGAATGGCAATATGAATTCTTTAAAAAACATTATAGATGAACTTGAAATTAGGTGTCCTATTTCAGGGACTTCCAATTGGACAGATGTTAGAAAATTTAATTTAATGTTTGACACAAAAATGGGTGCAGTTAGTGATGATGCTAATAAATTATATTTGCGTCCAGAAACGGCACAAGGTATTTTCGTTAATTTTTTAAATGTGCAAAAAAGTGCAAGAAAAAAAATTCCATTTGGGATAGCACAAATTGGAAAAGCTTTCCGAAATGAAATTGTTGCTAGACAATTTATTTTTAGAATGAGAGAATTTGAGCAAATGGAAATGCAGTTTTTTGTTAAGCCTGGTGATGAAATGAAGTGGTATGAATTTTGGAAAGATGCTCGTATGAAGTGGCATAAGAATTTGAATCTTCGCGTAGCGGATTATAAATTTCACAATCATGCTAACTTAGCACATTATGCTAATGCTGCGTGTGATATAGAGTTCAACTTTCCTATAGGATATAAAGAATTAGAGGGTATCCACTCTAGAACAAATTATGATTTATCTCAGCATCAAGAATTTAGTAAAAAGAAATTATCTTATTTTGATTCAGAAATCAATGATAGCTATCTGCCTTATGTGGTTGAAACATCTGTTGGTTTAGATAGACTATTTTTATCTATTCTGTGCGGTTCTCTTGTAGAAGAGCAAGTAAATAATGATCAACGCACTGTATTAAAATTGCCACCTCACTTGGCACCCGTGAGCGTGGCCATTTTGCCATTAATTAAAAAAGATGGTTTAAATGATAAAGCTCGTACCATTTTCAATAATTTAAAATCGAAATTCACATGTCATTATGAAGAAAAGGATTCAATTGGTAAAAGATATAGGCGTCAAGATGCCATTGGCACACCCTTGTGTGTAACAATTGATCACGATACAATGACTAGTGAAAAAGTTACGATACGTAATCGTGACACTATGGATCAAGTTCATGTCTCAATAGATGATTTAGAAAAAGTAATTAAAGAGAAGCTTGGTATTTAGCTTCAACTTTTTCCCAGTTGACAATATTCCAAAATGCAGTAATGTAATCCGGGCGTCTATTTTGATAATTTAAATAATATGCATGTTCCCAAACATCTAAGCCTAATATAGGTGTTCCCCCACATCCAATTTCCATTAGTGGGTTATCTTGATTAGGTGTTGAGCAAATACTTAATTTTCCATTTTTAGAACATAACCAGGACCAGCCAGAACCAAAGCGAGTTGCAGCAGCTTTTGCAAACTGTTCTTTCATTGCTTCACAGCTTCCAAAAGTTTTTTCTATGAGCTCAGTAAAAGCACTAGAGCTTTGTTTTGGNTCTGGACTTAAAATTTCCCAAAATAGGCAGTGATTATAATAACCCCCACCATTGTTTCTTATTGCTGGAGATAAATTAGAGCTTTGTAGAATTTCTTCTATTGGCTTATGCTCGAACTCGGTTCCTTTAATAGCATTATTTAAATTATTTGTGTAGCCAGCGTGATGTTTAGAATGATGTATTTCCATTGTACGAGCATCAATATGTGGCTCTAAATCACTATATCCATATGATAATTCAGGTAGTTTAAAAGACATATTTTTTATTTTTTATTTTTTAACAAAGATAATGAAGTTGAGATAATTTCATCAGATTCGTTTAAAAACATTTGCATTTCAGCCCAACCCCATTGTTGTCTAATAATTAAAGCATTTAATCGATGAAGAATATTCTGATTATATTTTTCGATTTCACTAATTATATCTTGATTATTTGTTTTATTATCAAGTTCTAGGATTAGCCAGTTTGTTATTTCGTTGATGAAAGAATCTATGTCTTTTTTTGATAAATTAAACTTACTAAAGTCAATATTTGATAATTTATCCCTGTTTGCATCGACATAGTCAAATATTAAATTATTAAAAAAGTCACTGCTATATAAAACCAATAACATAGCTGGAAATATATTAGTACTATCTTTTATAATGTAATCAGGTGTTATACCACCACCACCATATACAATTTTGCCAGATTTTGTTTTAAATTGTTTTAGACTATCAATTTTATATGAATCATTAAAATAGTTGTCAGAATTAACTTCTATTTCTGAATATGGTTTTTGAATGCATCTCCCAGAGGGTGTGTGATATCTGGCTACTGTTAGTCTTATTAGTGAGCCATCATCAAGTGAAATTTGTTCTTGTACTAGACCCTTCCCAAAACTTTTATTTCCAATAATAATTCCTCTGTCGTGATCCTGGACTGCTCCAGCTACAATTTCACTAGCAGATGCAGAGTCTTCATCAATTAAAACACATAATCCACCTGTTTTAAATATCCCGGAATTATTTGAAAAATAATTTTCTTTTTTTCGAGATTTACCCTCCGTATACACTAATAAATCTCCAGCAGAAAAAAATTCATTTAATATATTAATAGCTTGATCTAAATATCCGCCACTATTCCCTCTTAAGTCTAGAATTAAATCATTAATTTGGTGATTTATTAACAACGCTTCTAGTTCTGTTTTAAATTCTTTAAATGTTGTGCCAGAAAATCGATTTAATTTAATGTATCCAATGTTAGGAGCAATTTCATATGCTACATCTAAACTATGTAATGGAATTTTCCCTCTTGTTATATTAATTAATCGTATCGTTGTATCTCGATTATTTTGAATACCAATTTGCACTCTTGTTCCGCCTTTTCCTCTTAATTTTTGTATAACATCTTCATTTTTGATACCAATACCTGCTACAATTTCATCTTCTATCTTCACTATTCTTTCTCCAGCTTGTAGTCCTTTTTTAGAAGATGGTCCACCAGGAATCACGTTTACAATAATGATTGTATCCCGGTTAATTGAGAACTCGACCCCAATGCCTTCAAAACTTCCTTTCATCATCTCCATAGTTGATGACACTTCTTCACTATTTAAATAATATGAATGTGGGTCTAAATTTTTTAATGTTTGTTCAATAGAGCTTTCAATTAGGGAATTAATATCTATTGAGTCAACATAATTTTCGTCAATTTGATTAATTATGTAATTAATTTTTTCACCCTCAGGATAGTGTGGCGCCGGAATAGTTCTAATTACAATAAACGCAAATAATGTTATTAAAATAATTATAGTACTATTTATAAAGTTTTTCATTTTTTAGTTGTGTAAATTATCTATTTGTACTATTTCAACTCCAGCTTTTTTTAAAAATTCAAGACCACTAGAGTCTTTATAGGAATGATAGTATATCACACGCTTTATACCTGCTTGATGAATAAGTTTACTACATTCTTTACAGGGTGAAAGCGTTAGATATAAATCGGCATCTTGACATGATTGACCATATTTAGCACATTTTAATATTGCATTAGCTTCTGCATGCAAGACATACCACTTAGTTTCACCAGAATCTAATTCACAGTTGTTTTCAAATCCAGATGGGGTCCCATTATAACCATCGGAAATAATCATTTGATCTTTTACGATTAATGCACCAACTTGTTTTCTTGTACAATATGAAAGCTTAGCCCATTCCAAAGCCATTTTCATATACGCTTTATCATATCTTTTTTGTTTTTTTAAGCTATGCATTTGTGTTTTATTTGTACCCAGAGTGGGAATCGAACCCACACTCTGTTGCCAGAACTGGATTTTGAATCCAGCGCGTCTACCAGTTCCGCCATCTGGGCAAAAATTATTATTCAGCAACAAATCTAAATTAATTACTTCAGATATACCCGGTTAAATATAATTAATTTGTTAAATTTGCAAACTTGCAAACTAAAAATATATTGCATTCGATGGCTTCGCATATAAAAATATTTTCTGGTAGACACTCAGTTGAACTGGCTGAAAAGATTGCTAAATCTTATGGAACAACGCTTGGAAATGTTGTGTTTCACAATTTTAGTGATGGAGAATTTCAGCCGTCATATGAAGAAACAGTAAGAGGTAAAAAAGTTTTTATTATTCAGTCAACACCGCCGCCTTTTGATAATTTATTGGAATTATTATTAATGATAGATGCTGCAAAGAGAGCTTCAGCAAAAGAAATAATAGCTGTAGTTCCATATTTTGGCATGGCTAGGCAAGATAGAAAAGATAAACCAAGAGTTCCGATAGGTGCTAAATTAGCGGCAAATTTGATTAGTTCTGCTGGTGCGACTCGAATTATGACTATTGATTTACATGCTGATCAAATACAAGGATTTTTTGAAGTACCTGTTGATCATTTATTTGGATCTACTGTTTTTATGAAATATATAGAGTCTTTGAATTTACAGAATCTTACTATTGCATCACCTGATGTTGGGTGGTCAAAAAGAGCAAATGCTTACGCAAAGTATTTAAAAGCAGAAATGGTAATTTGCTACAAAAAAAGATTAATTGCTAATCAAATTGAAGAAATGCGGATTATTGGAAGTGTAGAGGATCGGGATATTATTTTAGTTGATGACATGATTGATACAGGTGGCACCTTAGTGAAAGCTGCAAAAATCATGAAAGAGTCTGGGGCGAATAGTGTGCGAGCAATTTGTACACATCCTGTTTTATCTGGAGAAGCATATAATAATATTGAACAATCATTACTTGAAGAATTAATTGTTAGTGATACATTACCAATTAAAAATGTTAGTTCAAAAATAAAAGTTTTAACCATATCGAATTTATTTTCAGATGTTATTAATAGTATCGATAACAATCAGTCAATAAGTTCACAGTTTTTAATTTAAAAAAATATAAGTATTATGAAATCGGTATCTATAAATGGAATAGCGAGAGTAAATTTGGGAAAAAAATTCGCTAAACAACTAAGAAAAGAAGACAATGTTCCATGTGTTATATATGGAGGTAAAGATGAGCCTGTTCATTTTTATGCACATGAAAATGAATTCAGAAAAATTATATATACACCAAATGTTTATTTAATAGACATTATTATTGGTGATCAAAAATTACAAACAATTATTCGAGACATTCAATTTCATCCAGTTACGGATAAAATTTTACATATAGATTTTCTAAAAGTCTTTGATGATAAAAAAGTACAAATAAATATTCCTGTAGTCATTCTTGGAAATTCGATTGGTGTACGTAATGGTGGTAGATTAGCTTTAAACATGAGAAGAGTTATGGTCGAGGCGTTTGCAAAAGATTTGCCAGAAACTATAGAAATTGATATTACGGAACTACGCATTGGGAACTCTATTCGAATAACTGATTTATCGATAGAGGGTATAGACTTTTTAAACAATAGCAATGATGTCGTAGTCGCTGTGAAAACCGCTAGGGCAGCAATAGCTGATGAAGAATTAGAAGCTGAAGCTGGAGAAGAAACAGAAGGTGAATCTACAGAAGAAGGTGAATCTACAGAAGAAGGTGAATCATAGGGTGGATATACTATTATAGAAAATAAATCATTATGGATAAATTACTGATTGTTGGACTTGGTAATCCTGGCGTAGGTTACCAAGAAACACGTCATAATATAGGATTTAAAATAATAGATTATTTAGCAGACAAATTTGATTTAATTTTTAAAAATCAAAAACATGGTTTAATTTCTTCTTTCCAATATAAGGGCCGAACAATTACTTTAATGAAGCCATCCACTTTTATGAATTTAAGTGGTAAAGCTGTTCGCTATCATTTAGTTAAAAATAAAATCAAAATAACGAATCTACTCATTGTTTCAGATGATTTACACTTGCCATTTGGTTCAATTAAGGTCAAGAGAAAGGGGTCAGATGGTGGACATAATGGCCATAAAGATATTATTGACAAATTGGAGTCTAGTAATTATTCTAGATTAAAATTCGGAATTGGGAATGATTTTTTAGTTGGAAAACAGTCTAATTATGTTTTAGATATGTGGTCAGAAAAAGAGTGCGATGTATTAAATAATCTAATTGAGAAATCATCAAAAGCTGTTCTTAGTTTTTGTACTGTAGGTATTGAATTAACCATGAAAAATTTTAATTAATATAATAATTGATACAGTTTCCCGTTGTATTAGTACATATCAAATTATACGGGGGTATTTTCTGATTTTTATAGGGGGGGCTTTTATGCCCCTTCGTCTATTATATTTACTTTCAATACTTTAAATTATTTTTTATATTTGATTTCTAACCAATTTGTAAAACCCCAGGTATTATTTATGAAAAAATTATGTAAGCAAATAGTCTCCGCTAAGTTATTTGAACAATTTATTATGATAGTAATCTTGGTAAATTGTGGATTAATTGGTGTAGAAACCTACTTTACTAATCCATTAATACAAACAATACAATTTGTTGCATTAATAATTTTTATTGTTGAAATAATTATTCGTTACATAGCAAGTAAAACAACATTTGATTATTTTAAAGATGGTTGGAATATATTTGATTTCTCTATTGTGGCAGTTTGTTTAGTTCCTGAATCTTGGTTTGCATCTGCTGGAGCGATTACTACATTAAGGGTATTAAGGGTGTTTAGGGTTTTGAGTCTTTTAAAAGCAAGTGAAGAAGTTCGTTTAATAGTAGCCGTATTAGGAAGATCATTAAATGCTCTAGTTTATAATATGATATTCTTTTTCATTTTTCTGTATTTATTTGCCATCATTGGGGTAACCCTTTTTAAATTGCCAGATCAAAGCATGTTAACACTTGAAAAACAACAGATTTTATTAGAATATATAAGTGAAGCGCCTAATGCTCCAGTTATCTCTCCAGATCCATATGGTAATTTAAGTGAAACAATGTTTACGTTATTTAGAGTTTTAACTGGAGAAGATTGGACTGACATAAGGTATAATTTAACTAAAGCAAGTGAACGAGGGCTGATACACTCGCCCTCTTGGGTTATCACCTCTTATCATGTGCTATGGTATATTATATCCGCTTTTTTACTATTAAACCTTTTGGTGGGAGCCATTCTTAATAATTACCAAGTTATTATGAATGAGTTTAAAGAAAAAAAAATAAAAGAAAAAAATAATTAATCGTAATATTATATGATTCATCAAATTAGGCAAGAACAGTTTATAAATGCTAAAATTGAAGATGTTTGGGACTTTGTCACATCCCCTTCTAATCTTAAAAAGATTACTCCAGAATACATGAATTTTGTGATTAAATCAAAAAACCCGAATGAAAAAATTTACCCTGGCATGATTATTTGTTATAAAGTTTCACCGATATTAAAAATACCAACTACTTGGGTAACTGAAATTACACATGTGAAAAAAAATGAATTTTTTGTTGATGAACAAAGAATAGGACCTTATAAAATATGGCATCATGAACATTTATTTAGGGAAGAGAAAAATGGAGTTATGATGATAGATATAATATCTTATAAGTTGCCATTTGGCATAATAGGTCGATTGATAAATTATTTATTTATTAAAAAGAAGCTTAATAATATTTTTAACTATAGGTATGAAAAAATGAATGAATTATTTAATAAATAATTTACTAAACTAACTGACTCGACTCCACTGAACTCCATCAATGATTAGGGTGTTTTCATCAGGAAATGAATAAATGTACATAAAACCATCTGTTGAATCATCTACATCAATCCATATAAAAATACCTTCAACCCACCAGTCGCCAGTAAAATAAACAACACCGTTTCGACTATATCCCCACTTACCATTATTACTAAATGAGTGATAATAGACATCACCATCTGATTCAGTTAGGGTCCAAACACCATATAAATTAGAATCTAAAGTAGTGTTTTGTATTCTATCTGCTTCATCTTCACATCCAGTTGAAAAAAATAATAATGGTATTATTAATAGTATAAGATATTTTTTCATGATTCTAATTTTAACTATGATAGGTGTTAGCCCATTCTTGGAGATTGTCTTTAATTTGTTTATGTAGTTCCCATTTTTTTTTCTTTTTCGCAATAAACCAACCTGTAGGTTCTGGCAGAAGAGTTAGATTTTCATTGATCGCAACAAAAAATTCAAATATAGAACTATCCATTTCATCAACTTTTTTTGCTAATTCTTCTTTATTCAATTGTACTAAAGCTTGATGAACTTTTGTTAATTCCGGATGTATTGTGTTAAAATTTTCCATAAGATCCAATAATTCTCTGATGTCAAATTTTCTAGTACTTTGTGCTTCTTCAACTAAATCAAAAAAACACTTATACATATTTTGAGCAACATTAAATGTGGCAGTCGGACCTTTTATGGTCCAGGTTTTACAAATTTGTTCTAATTGATTTTTATACTTTTTGCCACCGGTATCGTACCCTAACCATTTACCATTATGTGTAGAATCATATGACAATTTGTTTGAAATTTCCTGTCCATAATTTTGCCCGATTTCTTTTACAATAGAACGATCAAATATATTCCCTAAACTCATAATAATGGTATAAGATGTTTTATGACACTAAATTAATAAAAAAAAAGTGGTCGGAAACTACTCCACCGTTACTGCTTTAGCTAAATTTCTCGGCTGATCAACATCACACCCCCTTAAGGTAGCTATGTGATATGATAGTAGCTGAAGAGGAATTGTTGTTATTAGTGGTGTGAGAAAATTATGTGTTTCAGGGACTTCTATAATATGATCCGCAATGTGATGCATTTTTGTGTCACCTTGTGTTACTATAGCAATTAGCTTCCCCGACCTTGCTTTAATTTCTTCAGCATTACTTAAAACTTTTTCATAATTAGACTTATTAGTTGCAATAATAATAGTTGGCATGTCCTTGTCAATTAATGCAATAGGACCATGTTTCATTTCAGCAGCAGGGTAGCCCTCTGCATGAATGTAAGATATTTCTTTTAATTTTAGCGCCCCCTCCAAAGCTACTGGGAAACTAATTCCTCGCCCCAAGTATAAAAAGTTTTTAGCATCGTGATATAATTCTGCTATTTGTTTTATTTCATCTTGAATAACATTAATTGTTGTCTTCATTTTATTATTAATCGAAAATAATTCTTTTGTGATATTTTGAAATTCATTTTGATTAATATTGTTTTTTAATTTAGCTAGAAATAGAGATATTAAAATTAATACAGTTACTTGAGATGTAAATGATTTTGTAGATGCAACTCCTATCTCAGGACCTGCGTGAGTATATGTCCCAACACCAGCACTACGAGCAATGGATGAACCCACGACATTACAAATTCCATAGACAAAAGCCCCTTTTTGTTTAGCTAGATTTAGTGCAGATAGGGTGTCAGCAGTTTCTCCTGATTGAGATATTGCAATTACCATATCACTTTTTGAGATTAAAGGATCTCGATATAAAAATTCTGATGCATACTCTACTTCAACGGGGATTCTGGCAATACCTTCAATTAAGTATTCTCCAACCAATCCTGCATGCCAAGAAGTTCCACACACTATAATAATAATTTTCTCTACTTTTTTTAAAAAACTCAAGTTTTCATTTAATCCTCTCACATGTATAGAATTAAAATCTGAAGAAATTCTGCCCCTTAGAGTTTCAACAATAGCACGAGGTTGTTCATGAATCTCTTTTAACATAAATGTTTCATAATTGCCCTTTTCAATTGCTTCTAGCTCAAGATTCATTTTTTCGATATAAGGTGTTTGAATCTGGTCATCTATGGTGGTTATTTTAACAGTATTTGCATTTATTTTCGCAATTTCATTATCATTTAAATAAATAACGTCTTTAGTGTATTCTAAAAATGGTGCCGCATCTGATGCAATGAAGTTTTCATTTTTGCCGACACCAATTAATAAGGGGCTCCCCTTTTTTGCTACAATTAATTCATTAGGAGAGTTAATGTCTAAAACAACAATAGAATAAGCTCCAATTACTTGAGAAAGTGCTAATTGAATTGCCTTTACTAAAGTAGTGTTTTCATTTTTTTTCACATCAGATATTAAATTAATTAATACTTCTGTATCTGTTTCACTTTTAAATTCATATCCTCTTTTTTTGAGTCCTTCTTTAATTGTTGAATAATTTTCAATGATGCCATTATGAATAATAGCTAATGAATTATCCATAGATAAATGAGGGTGTGCATTTTCATCTGACGGAGTACCATGTGTAGCCCATCGTGTGTGCCCAATTGCTATCTTAGCATTAAGATTTTTAGATAAAACTTCTTGCAGTTTTTGAACTTTTCCAGCTTTTTTTTTAAGATGTAATTCCTCTTCTTTAAGGTATGCAATGCCTGCGGAATCATAGCCACGATACTCCAATCTTTTGAGTCCTTTCATCACTATAGGTATTGCATTTTGTGAGCCAATATATCCTACGATACCGCACATTTTTTATGATCCTTTTATAAGTGTTAGTTTTAGTTGAATAGGATTTAACATGGTGTTATTCAAAATAACTCTGTCTGCATTTGATGTTCTTGAAGAGGTGTATAGTCGACATATTGTATTATGATTTTGGGTCAGTATCTTTTGAACATGTTGTGTTATGTCAAATTCATACATATCGCTATCTATATTTAGCAGCCCACCAGATAAACCCGCAATTGATAATATGTTTCCATCATCAAATTCAACTAATGCTAGTTGATCAGGTATTTGCATAGATTGGTTGTTGTTAAAAACAGAAAAACTTAATTCAGCCTGATTAACAATATATCCTGAATCTTGAAGATTTTGTAAAAAGTCAAAATTTAATTCAGCAAAGGTACCCCCCATGGATTGAAGAAAAATTAAGCTGTCGGTGGTTTCAATTTGTGTGTCATTATAGTCATGATTAAAATGATTTAATGCATTCCCAGCTGATAGTGGGAAATTAATCGATTGAGATACTCCGTTACCATCCAAGTACTCTACATTTAATACAGCATTTTCATCACTTGTATTAAAATACATAATAGTGCTTTGTTGTGAAAGAGGTTCAGCCTCTAGTTTGAAGCCATTAAATGCTTGAATAAATGTTTCAGTATTTATTAGTTCTGTCTCATCTAATTGGAGTATCTCAAACAGCACAAAATCTATTGGCAATTCAATATGTAGTGCTGAGGAGTCTTGTATTTCGCTTAGACTTATTTCACTAATCCATGACTGTGAGCCAAACATTGGTATTATTGGTATTGTTGAAAAATTTTGATTAGAAAAATATTGACTGCTGTCACTAGCACTAATGCTTTCCGTTACTTTTGATAAGTATATTCGAAATTGAGTTGTGCTGTCTCCATAAAACCCAGTATATGGAAGTTTGATGGTTGCATTTGTCACAGCTGTTGCATTAAAACTTAATTCATTATTTGGCAAGGTAATTTCAAAATAAAATGAAGCATCTGTTTGTCCAAAATAAGAATCATAATATGAACCAACTAAATTAGTAGAGTTTTGTGCGCTAACACTGTCTTCGAATTGTGTCATGGCAGAGATAATAATAGAATCAGGACTTAGTATAAATACCTCGTGATCCCCATTCATTAAAAAATTTTCTCCGATTAAGCTTTCTTCATTTTCACAAGAAAAAAAAAGACAACAAAGCAATGAAAAACTAATACAATATGACCAAATAAATTTCATAAAATCTTACACTAATGCTTCAGAAAAAAAATTTTGATAAAATTTATAATACTCTTGAGCTTCTTCTGCTTCTACCTCCAATATAGGTCTTCCTTCTTGTGTTGCATATTCATTGATGGCTGCATTGACATTTTTGTCTTCAAAAATAATTCCGTCTGAAAACCGCGCAGCTATTTTATGCAAATTTTCTGCATTTGGTTTTACTAGTCCCTCTATCATTGATTTATCAATACCATCAAATTGAATTTTATCAATTAGTTTTTTGTCTAAAGAGCCTTTTAAAGACTTTTTATAAAAAGAGGATATAATATTTGTTGGTGCAAACACAGGATGATTAGCATAAATTGTTTTTAAGTATAAAGGTATTAGAGATGTAAACCACCCGTGACAGTGGATAATATTAGGACTCCAACCTAACATTTGTAGTGTTTCTAATACTCCTCGACAAAAAAACATCATTCTTTCATCATTGTCTTTCACTAATGTGTTGTTTTTTTCGTGTAAAACAAGTTTTTTTTGAAAGTATTCATCATTATCGATAAAATATACTTGCAACCTGGCTTGTGGAACAGAGGCAACTTTTACAATTAAAGGTTGATCAATATCATTAACAACAATATTAACTCCTGACAATCTAATTACTTCATGAAGTTGGTGTCGTCTTTCATTAACGCACCCGTATTTTGGCATCATTAAACGCACCTCTACTCCGGGGTTTTTTTTAACTATTTTAGCTAAGTTCAATACACCATCTGCGATACCTTCATTTGATATGTATGGTGAAACTTCTTGAGAAACTATTAGAATTCTTTTCTGCATCGACAATCTTTCTTTAATTAGGCTCTGCAAATTTAATAAAATTTGCCTTCTTTTTAAAAGAAAAACGTGCATTTTAGCAATAAATTGTGAATTAATTGGAAATTCTTAGAAGCATATCATCTTTACAAACATTTTTACAAAAATGTAGAAAGCAAAATGGTGTTATTGGCTTTGTTCCAACAATGGGTGCTTTACACCAGGGACACCTTTCATTATTAAGTAATTCGATTAAGGACAATGACTATACAATTTGTTCTATTTATATTAATCCTAAGCAATTTAATAAAAAAGAAGATCTTATCTCTTATCCGAGAACTATAGGCAGTGATATTGAGCAATTAAAACAGATTCATTGTGATGCTCTTTTTTTACCCTCAGATTCAGAGATGTATCATGCAGCTGATGTATCTATAGTATATGATTTCACTCATTTATTTAATATGTTAGAAGGAGAAAAAAGACCTGGACATTTTTTGGGTGTCGTGACAATTGTACATAAACTATTTAATCTTATCAATCCGGACAAAGCTTATTTTGGTGAAAAGGATTATCAGCAGTTACAAATCATAAAATTATTTGTTAAAAACTATAATTTACCTGTGGAAATTATTTCATGCGCCACAGTTCGAAATTCAAAAGGATTAGCATTAAGTTCGAGAAATAAAAACCTAAAACCACATGAAGCAGAAGCTGCACTTAATCTTGTTAAAACACTGAAAAAATTAAAACATGATGTGTCAGAATTTAAAAGAACATATTCAAATGCTCCTTTAAAAAAACAGGATTTAATTAGATTAAAACATCTTGCTATAAAAATTATTATTGCCAATCCATTGATAAAATTAGATTATTTTGAGATAATTGAATCAGAAAATTTTAGATTTACTGATTATATAGATTACAATAAAAACTATAGAGCATTAATAGCTGTTTATATTGGAGAGATTCGTTTAATAGATAATATTTCAATAAATTAAGATATGTTGATACACATTATGAAATCAAAAATCCATAGAGTCAAAATTACTCAAGCTAATGTTGATTATATGGGTAGTATAACAATAGATTCTGTTTTGATGAATGCTGCAAATATAGTTGCAGGAGAAAAAGTGCAAGTGCTAAATGTTTCAAATGGAGAAAGACTAGAAACATACGTTATCCCAGGGGACACAGTTGGAGAAATTGGTATTAATGGGCCCGCGGCATTAAAGATGCGAATAAATGATATTATTATTATAGTTTCTTATGCTATGGTAAATCAAAACGAAGCAAAAATATATAAGCCTACTATTTTATTCCCAAATGAAACTAATAATTCAATTTTAGAATGAAATATAAAAACTCTAAAATTTGGGAAGTATTAATTACATTTTTCGGGTTGTTCTTGGCCATATACTTATCATATGTTACTTTTAAAACTACCGACTTTGATGCTTTAGTTAATCGACTATATACTATGTCATGGGGTTGGGCTTTATTATCTATGGTATTTGGATACTTAGCATATGTTTTTAGGGGCTTGAGATGGGCTTTGTTAATTAAATCACTAGGATTTAATCCAAAAACATCAATTTTAATTCATGCAATTGCTTTTGGTTACTTATTTAATGTAGCTATTCCGCGAAGCGGAGAGGTGATGAGATGCACAGCAGTCAATAAGGTAAATAATATTCCTGTTTCCACATTATTTGGCCATGTGCTTTTAGAGCGATTAATTGATTTTTTTTTATTAGGAATCTGTGTTTTATTGGCTTTGTTTTTCAATTACCGCGATTTCCTGTTATTTTCTAACAAGTTGGGCTCTCCAGATATTACAGTATATATTTATATATTATTAGCCGTTATTTTATTTCTATTTATTTTTAAAATTAGGGCTAATATTTTACCGACTAAATTTTTAGATAAAATAGACTCTTTTTTTAACGGTATACAAGAAGGCTTTTTATCTATTAAAAATATTAAATATAAATTTTTGTTTTTGCTATATACTTTTTTTATATGGGTATGTTATTTATTAATGACATTAGTCTGTTTTTATTGTTTTCAAGAAACACAGCATTTAAGTCTAGGTCAGGGAATATTTATATTAGTAGCAGGTGGTTTTGGTATGATTATGCCTACTCCAGCGGGGATTGGATCATATCATTTTTTTGTAGCGGCGGCTCTAGTTACTATTAATATCGACAAAGACGTAGCTACTGCTTTTGCACTCGTTGTTCACACCTCACAAACAATAATGATTATAGCATCTGGAGTGATTGCCACCATAGTTTTAATGCTTAAGAGGGGACAGTTAAGTGCCCCTAACTTAAAAAACAAAATTAATCATGAGTAAAGTTCATTTTTATTGTCAGAATTGTGGCAATGAAACACCTAAGTGGCACGGGAAATGTCCTATTTGTAAGGAATGGAATACTATTTCTGAAGAAATTAAGACGAAAAAATCTAAAAATAAATTATTTGATATTCCAATTAATGTAAAAACTCCTACTCCCATTCAAAATGTAGTTCATAATACTAGTATACAGTCTTCAACATTAGACCCTGAATTAGATACTGTTTTAGGTGGTGGCATTGTAGCTGGCTCGATTATCCTATTAGCGGGTGAGCCAGGCATAGGAAAATCCACATTATTATTACAAATGGCTTTATTGGACAATAAAAAGATTTTATATGTGTCAGGTGAAGAAGCGGAAACTCAAATTAAAATTCGAGCAGATAGAATAGGAATAAAAAATCAATATTGTGATATATATAGTGAAACATCCACGAAAAATATTCTTCACTATTGTTCTCAAAGTCAAAAAGATAATAAACCATATAAATTAATTATTATTGATTCAATACAAACTCTTTTTAGTGATTTTGTAGAATCGCCAATTGGATCAGTTAGTCAAATTAAGCAATGTTGTTCAGAAATGTTACAATATGGTAAACAATCAAATACTGCAATTGTATTAATTGGCCATATTACTAAAGATGGGCAAATTGCTGGTCCAAAAATTTTAGAGCACATGGTTGATGTTGTTTTACATTTTGAGGGAGAAAAAACTCATTTATATAGAATTTTAAGAGCCAAGAAAAATAGATTTGGACCGACTTCAAAGGTCGGAGTTTATGAAATGAAAGAAACAGGACTAGCGCCAGTTGTAAATCCCTCAACTATTTTAATTGATAATAATACAAATACTCATTTAAGTGGGACAGCAATTGCTTCTACTTTTGAAGGTCAAAAAACATTTTTAGTTGAAGTGCAGTCATTGGTGACACCTGCTGTATATGGGACTCCACAAAGGTCTTGTACTGGATTTAATCTAAAAAGATTAAATATGTTATTAGCGGTGTTAGAAAAAAAATGTGGTTTTAAATTAAGTTCTCAAGATGTATTTTTAAATATTGCTGGTGGTATAAGTGTTTCAGATCCATCCATGGATTTAGCTGTTATAGCTTCGATTCTTTCCTCTAGTGAAGAAATTTCGATAAACTCAAAAATATGTTTTTCTGGCGAAGTTGGTTTAAATGGTGAAATTAGGCCAATACCAAGGATACAAAATCATATACAAGAGGCGGCAAGAATAGGCTTTAAAACTATTGTTATCTCGTCACATAATAAACAACCTCGTTCTGATTCAAATATAAAAATAGTTCAATGTTCAAGAGTTATGGATTTATATGATTTTTTATCAAAAACGTAGTAGAAAGATGTCAATGGGATTAACTTCTATTTTCTTTACTATTTTTTAGTATATTTGTGTTCAATGATTTTACAGATTAAACACTTGCATATGAAACAATATATTTACTTTTTTATTATTACCATGTTTTTCACTTGTTTTTCTTTTGCTCAAAATGGTGAAAGAAAATTTTGTGGAACAACAAAAATAATGGAAGAAGCTTTACAGGATCCAGAAAAAAAACAAATTTTGGATCAGTTAGAAATTTTCACAGAAAATTTTATCGCAAATATAGAAAATAATAGATTGGCGGGGCCGTATATTATTCCTGTTGTTGTTCATGTAATTCATTATTATGAAGAAGAAAATATTAGCTATGAGCAAATAGATAATGGAATTTTAAGAATCAATGAAGATTTCAGTGGGTTAAATGATGATTTAGATGAAGTGATTGATTCATTTACTGATATTGTTGGTTTTCCACAAATAGAATTTAGATTGGCTACAAAAGATCCGGATGGAAATTGCACATATGGTGTCACTAGAACAGCGTCGCCTTGGACTGAGAATTCTGGATCCAAAGTTATGCCTTTAGCAAATTGGGATGATAGAAAATATGTCAATATATATGTTGTAAAAAGTTTTGATGAAAATATGAGTTCGGCAGCAGCTTATGCA
>PAMG01000018.1 GCA_002707245.1 Flavobacteriales bacterium | reverse complement strand
CAAATTCACAATCTGAAACAAGCCAATTTGAAATTTCCACTTCGGTTTTAGATTAACCTGGCCTCGGTCCTTTTATTTCTAATATCATAATTTATATATTAAATACTCTATTTATAATTTTTTCTTGTCGTTCATTGTATCTTTTATAAGACCCACTTGCTGGAGAAGCACTCTCTTCTCTTGAGATTAATTCTATCTTTAGTTTAACATAGCGAAAATGCTCTCTAATATGTAACCAGGGACCCATATTTTTTGGTTCTTCTTGAACCCAAATATATTTATTTACGTTCTTATACTTCTTAATTAATGACTCTAAGTTTCTATTGGGAAATGGATATAATTGTTCGATTCTGATAATTCCTGTTTTTTTATCATTTAAAACATCTCTTTTGGCATCTAATTCATAATAGATTTTTCCACTAGTAAATACTAAAGTGGTTATATTTTTTTTATCTGCTTTTAAGTCATCTATAACTTCTAAAAAAGAGCCTTGACTCAATTCATCTATCGTAGATGTACAACGTGGATGCCGCAATAAACTTTTTGGAGAAAATAAAATGAGGGGTTTTCTAAAATCTCTTTTCATTTGACGCCTGAGCATATGAAAAAAATTAGCTGGAGTCGTACAATTAATAACTTGCATATTATTTTGTGCACATAACTGAAGAAATCTTTCCATTCTTGCACTTGAATGTTCAGCACCTTGACCTTCATAACCATGGGGCAAATAAATAACTAACCCATTTTGTAGATTCCACTTCTCCTCGGCAGATGAAATATATTGATCAATAATAATTTGACCACCATTACAAAAATCTCCAAATTGTGCTTCCCAAATAGTCAATCCATGTGGTTTCGCTGCTGCATAGCCATATTCAAATCCAAGCACCGCATACTCTGAAAGAAAAGAATTAAAAATTTTAAAATCCGATTTTTCAATATTTAAAGAATTAAAAATATTGATTTTTGTTTCACTATTTTCACTGTTTATAATTGCATGACGATGCGAAAAAGTACCTCTTTCAACATCTTGTCCTGATATCCGAATAGAGAATCCATCATTTAATAAAGTAGCATATGCCAATAACTCGGCCATCCCCCAATCTAATAAAGCATTATTCTTCAACATTAATAATCTATCTTGAAATAATTTTTTTGTCTTTTTATAGAAATGATGATTTTTTGGCAACGTACACAGCTGTTGTCCTAAATCAATTAAAGATTTTTTGTCAAATACTGTCTCTGTTTGCAATAAAAAATCTGTTGGTTTAGCTTTGGTTAAACCTAACCAATTATCTCCAACTATTGATTTAATGGTTGTTTTACTTTTTTCTTTTGCCTTATTATACCCTTCTTCTAAAACAGTGGAAATATTTAATTCGATATTCTCAATTTCTTCATCAGAAATCATGTTTTCAAAAATTAATTTATCAATGTATATTTCTTTGGGATTCTTATGTTTTTCAATAAGCTTATAGAGTTTAGGTTGTGTGAATTTAGGCTCGTCTCCCTCATTGTGTCCGTATTTTCTATAACATAATAAATCAATGAATACGTCTTTTTTGAATTTTTGTCTATATTTTATGGCAAAATCAATGGTGTGCATAACAGCTTCTACATCATCGCCATTAACATGTAAAACTGGTGCCAAAATTGTTTTCGCAATATCAGTACAATAAGTACTTGAGCGAGCATCCAAATAATTAGTTGTAAATCCAACTTGATTGTTAATTACAATATGAATGGTTCCCCCCGTCTGATATCCATCTAGTTGTGACATCTGTATTACTTCATAAACAACCCCTTGACCAGCGATAGCTGCATCACCGTGAATTAAAATTGGTAATAATTTTGAATTATCACCTTTATATTTTTTATCTATTTTAGATCTAGAAATCCCTGCAACTATTGGCCCAACAGCTTCCAAATGAGAAGGGTTGGGTGCCAAACTAATTTCAACAGTTTTACCACTGGGAACTTGTTTTTTGCAATTATAGCCTAAATGATATTTTACATCACCATCAAACTCATCATCTTCATAAATGACACCTTCAAATTCATTAAACATTCTTTTGTATGGCTTATTAAACACATTTGCTAACACACTCAATCTACCACGGTGTGCCATTCCAAATATAAATTCTTTCACACCTTCTTCTGCACCTTGATTAATCATATGAATAAGAGATGGAATAATGGATTCTGCTCCCTCAACAGAAAATCGTTTTTGCCCAACATATTTTTTATGCAAAAATTTTTCGAAACCAACACAACTGCTGAGTTGCTTTAAAATTTCATGCTTTTCATCTCTAGTAAAACTTGGTTGATTATTATTTTTATGAATAAAGTCTTTAATCCAATTTACCTCATTGTTTTCTCTGATATAAACATATTCTATGCCTATTGATTGACAATATACTAATTCTAAATGCATCAATATATTGGATAAAGTTGCTGGTCCGAGGCCCACTTCATTTCCTGCCTGGAATACAGTATCTAAATCTTCAGGTTTTAAACCAAAATTAATAATATCTAGTTTTGGAGAATAATCTCTACGATCTCTGACTGGATTTGTTTTAGTAAACAGATGACCCCTTTTTCTGAAATCATCAATTAACGAAATAACTTGAAATTCTTTAGAAATAACTGTTGGCAAATCAGTTGGCAAAATATTATATGATTCATGTGCAAAATCATATCCTTGAAAAAAACTACGCCAAGATGCATCTACAGAGTCAGGATTTTCTAAATATTGATTATATAAGTTTTCATAAAATTCAATATGTAAACTGCCAAGAAAAGAATACTTATCCATGTAAATTATCTTTTTATCAAAATTACATTTTTATGAGTTTGCATGTAACTAAATATTGTAATTTTTTTCATCATTTTTATTTCAACAACATACTTATTTTATCTATCTATAAAAGTTTGGCATAAGATTTGATTTAATCATAATAAATCGAAAATGAATTTTAAACTTATAAAAATAAAATATTATGAAAAACTTTACTTTGAACATAGCATTAATCGGAGTGATTACATTATTATCATTTAATCATGCACATGCTCAACATGCAATTGAACACAAAAAAGAATTAACAAAAAACATTGTTCAACAATTAAATACTCCAACTAAAATATGGGTTAATGGCCATTGGGATATTCAACTAGATGGTTCAAGAGTTTGGAAAAAGGGGTATTGGAAATTTGAAGAAAAATCATTTCAAGAAAAATCAAAACTATTAAGAAAAAAATCAATTCAAAAACGAACAACATAAATATATTTTTTTCATAGTTAATTATCTATAAAAGGGAGGTTTGTCCTCCCTTTTTATTTTATATATTATTTGATTAATTTTGTCAGCACTTTAATTAAACTAAATTATGATACAACATGAGATTATTACACCATTTTCTAATGAATGGTGGATATATAATTTAATAACCATCAGTATCATTATAGCTGTAATTTTAATTGGCAAAAATCTATCTGAAAAAAATAAAAATTATTTAACCATAAGTATTGCCGCCGTATTCATATTTGAGTTTTTATTTATGGAAGCATTACATTTATTGACTGGGGTGTGGAATATTCATGATTCACTACCTCTACATCTTTGTTCAATTATGTGGTTTATAGCAATCTATATATTATTAAAAAAGAAAAAATGGGCTTTTGAAATCCTTTTATTTATTGGCATGCCTGGTGGGATCCACTCATTATTAACCCCAGAATTAACCCACGGAAATGATATGCTGCATAAAATTGATTTTTTTCTGGGTCATGGAGGCTTAGTCCTAGTTCCATTTTACGCTATATTTGTTTTAAATATGTGGCCAAGAAAATTTGCATGGTTGCATTCTTTTATTAAACTTCAAGCTTTAGTTATAATAATTGGCATATGTAATTATTTATTTGAATCTAATTATATGTATTTAATGCACCCACCAATTGCTAACAATCCATTAATTCCACCTGAAACTTCTTTTTGGGGTAAATGGCCTTATTATATTTTGATTTTTGAACTTGCAGTTTTAATCCATGCAATAGTAATTAATATCCCATTTTACTTAAAGTCAAAAAAATAATTATTCTGGTATTTTTAAAACTGTTTCTTTTAATACCAAATTTGTTTTTCTCATCTTACCCTCTTTAGTTAAAACAACCAAGTTTGGCTCTTCCATAACTGATTTATAAATATTCTTTATATTATAACAATTATCAAAACCAGAACCATAACCATCTTCAAAACATAATTTTTGAACAAAATCTTCATTCGCATAATACATAAATATCATTGCGTCAAGAGCAGCACCCAACTTAAAACATCGCCTGGTTTCAATATAAATATTAAGTCTATCCACTTTAAATAAATCATAGTCTATATGACTAACACTAACTAAATTTTCAGAGACCGGCTGTATAATACCCGTACCAGACGGATGACTATATGTCATAATATATTCATAATCTGCAGGATTTATAGAATAATTTTGTAAGACTAATAATGTATACTGATCAAACAATAAGTTATTTATTTCAATTTTATTTAAATCCTTAATCATTTCTACATTTGAGTCTTTATTGGCGTCATCGGAAGCAATTTTTAATTCTTCTTGAATCACTAACATATCAAGACTATCTGGTATCATACTTTTTGAGATTACCTTTTGAACTAATTTCTTATAGATCCATCTAGATTCACCTGAAGGTAAAAGCACTCTATACCACTTAGGCACTTCACCATTAGTGATATATATTTCCCCATTTAAAGCTGAACCAATGATAGGAGAGGAGGTACTAGGCTCCATTCGTATATTAATTGATGGCTTGACTATTTGAATATATTCTTGTGCGGAAACACACAAGGTGAAAAATAAAAATAATTTAAAAAATAAGTGTTTCATATTAGAATTAAATATAATAAAATTATAGCGAAGTGAATGCTATTATATTTTATGTGGAACAACTGTTCTGAAACAAACATGTTTTGTATAACATTTTTATAAAAAAAATATACAAAATTGTATTTTTAAGTATATAAATTAAAAAAATAATTGTAAATTTATATTTCTAAAATGAATCAAATTATGAAAAAACTTATATACTCTATACCGGCATTCATACTATTATTATTTGTTATGCCAACACAAAATACTATAGCACAATGTACTATTTATGATGCAACTGACTGCGAATGTTTAGACCCATCTCAAACAGATTGTGATTTATTACCAGATATTCAATTGTCTTGGTATGGATTACAATATGTGTCAGATGGACCAACTGAGTACCCACAAAGTGGTGCCGGATCTAATAGTGGTCGATTGCGAATTAGTGCATCTACACCAAATGACGGTGCTGGCCCATTAACAGTAAGAGGAATAGCGAATTGTCAAGAATTTGCAGATTATTATGGTATTAACACAAACTACACCGGTAATTGTGGTTTTTTTATGTGTGACGACAATGTAATAATCGTAGCTGAAGATGATTTGGGAAGTAGTTTAGAGGGATATTATTGTGATAATAGTGATGAACCTGCAAAACAAATAACTTTTCAAAGAATATATCATAGAAACTCAGATGGAACGATGTCTTACTATGATCGAGTAGCAGGAACGATGACATACCACCCTACTCATGGACACAATCATAGTGATGATTGGGGCGTTTTTACATTAAGAACAATGGATGAAAATGATCCAAACCCGTTAAATTGGCCAATCGTAAGCGATGGTGCAAAAATGGGCTTTTGCTTAATGGACTATGGTACATGTGGTACGGGCACAAATTCAACATATTACGGTCATTGTAGAGATGAAAACAGATATGGTGCTGATTATTTAGAAGTATTTCCAGAATTTAATGACGGAACCAACGGAGGGACAGTAAAATATAATAGTGACTATCCAAATTTTGGATTAGGAGGTGGAAACTATGGATGTAGTCCTATTGAACAAGGTATTTCCGCGGGTTATTTAGATTTATATGGTGAATGGTTAGATGACCAGTGGATAAACATCGAGCCAGGACTATGTAATGGGGTATACTGGATTGTCGGAGAAGTTGACAGAAATGACAATTATCTGGAGTCTAATGAGGAAAATAACTGGACAGCCGTGCCAGTAACTTTAACGCAACAATTAGATGGAAGCGGTGGTTATAATATTGAAATACTTGTAGATGATGAAACCATCAATCTTTGTAACGGCGAAGTAATTACATTAAACTCGTCAGCTGTAGCTGTAGATTCATATCTTTGGTCTAACGGAGAAACGACTCCAACCATTGATGTTGATGAAACGGGAGAATATAGCTTAACCACTACGACTCAGTGCGGAGAAGGAACATCACAAACAGTGAGTGTGAATGTTAATCCACCAGTTGAGAGTCCAATATCTAACAACATAAATATAAATTCAGGAGAAACTGCAGTATTAAATGCAACAGGAACTGGAAATATTATTTGGCAAGATGAAAATGGAAACATCTTAGCAGAAGGAAATGATTTTATCTCAGAACCATTATATGAAAATACCACCTTTTATGTTGTAAATGAAGATATATTAACAGAGGCTCCAGAACTGCTATCTACTGGTGCTGAAAACCACGAAGGATCTAGTGATTATAGTGGAGAAGTTTATAATGGTGGATTAAGATTTGATTGTTTTGAGGCATTTACTTTGAATAGTGTNAANGTATATACTGATTATGAAGGNGAAAGAANAATNGAACTGC
Organism: Flavobacteriales bacterium; assembly: GCA_002707245.1. GTDB lineage: Bacteria > Bacteroidota > Bacteroidia > Flavobacteriales > TMED113. The sequence goes on along the minus strand of PAMG01000018.1, from coordinate 47,234 downwards.
ATGATTCTAATGGNAATNTAATNTTTGATTTAGTTGTNAANCCAGGAACTGGNAATNATGGAGANATTGTANTNTTNAACTGGGANNTACCNGNNGGNAATNATTATATTTTAACNACAAATNTNCAGATGAATAANGATAANTTTGGNNATAATAATCCNATGTTCAAAAGAACAACTGANGATCTTCCNAATTTTCCNTANACAATAGATGNNATATTAGAAATATCCGAAGGNATGTATGATAGTGGTAATGGACCTGGCTTTTCTACATCATATTACTATTATTTCTATGATTGGAATATCAATAATGATTGGAATATCAATGGAGTATCTTGTTTTAGTGATTTTATTGAAGTGAATGTGGAAGTAAACCAACCTATTGCAGGTTGTGTTGATAATACAGCATGTAATTATAATGAAAATGCAACATTTGATGATGGATCTTGTGAATACGCAATTGAATTTTATGATTGTAATGGTAATTGTATAAATGACTCAGATCAAGATGCTAGCTGTGACGAACTAGATAATTGTCCTAACTTATATAATCCTATGCAAGAAGATTTTGACAACGATGGAATAGGTGATGCATGTGATGGCTTATATATAGAGGAAGATGAAGCTAATTTATTTTCTATATTTCCAAATCCAGCTACTGACATTATAAATATTAAATTCCACAATAGCATTGACAACGTAGAAATACAATTATTTAACAATGTGGGTAAATTTGTAGAAGAAATTTATACTGGAAATACTTTTGCTAATCAAATATTAATGTTTAATACTAATGATTTGTCAGCCGGTATTTATATTATTAGCTATAAAGAGAAGGACTCTATTATTAAAAAGCCTTTTACTATAAGTAAATAGAAGAATATGCACTATGCTTTCAGTTTCGTTTACTTAATATCCGCTTTAAGCATAAGTTTATTTTCACAAAATTTAGGAGTTGTCACTATTTATAATAGTGGCAACTCTGACTTAACTTATAATCAAATAAATTGTCTTGAATTTGTTGATAATGGAGAGTTATGGATTGGGACACAAAATGGAATAAGTATATTTAATTCAATGGCTGATAGTTGGATTAATATTCCCAATAAAAACCTGCCCTCAAATATAATTAGTGCCTTAGAGTTTAATAACTCCGCCAACTATTCCAGCATGTTTTTGGGGCATACTGAAGGAATAACATTAGCTCTTTGGGATAATACATTAATTGAAACTGAATTAGAAAATATCACATGGGATAATCAGTATGGGGCTGCATGTAGTCCAAATAATGGAATAATTTCTAGTATTTTATATGATAATGAATTATGGTCAGGGTCTACAGATGGATTGTGTGTAGAAGGGTTGGGGCCAGAAGGTACCTGGTTGATTCAAAATACTTCAACCGAATTTTATTCCAATAATATTACCAGCATTAAAAAAAATACAAATAATGGCATGATTGCTATTGGAACAATGAATGGGGGACTAGTTACATATGATGGAACATTCAACATATATTACTCTTCTAACTCTGATATATTGGATAATAGTGTTTTAGATGTCGCATTTGATCAAAATAATAATATCATTATCTGCACACCTCAAGCAGGTCTGGGCGTTTTAACAGAGGGTGGGTCTTGGATTTGGTTTAATACTGTCAACTCTAGCTTGCCAAGCAATAGCTTAAAAAATGTAATTGTAGATAACAATAATAACCTTTGGATTACAACACTTGAAAATGGTTTAATTCAATATAAAAACAATGTTTTTTATAATTATACAACTGAAAACTCTGATTTGCCAGATAATAAAATTAACTGCTTACAACTAGGAGAAAACAATCAAATTTGGCTAGGAACAGAGACATCAGGTTTGATAAAAATAAATACACCTATTACATCAATTAATGGGCACAACCCATTAGTTCAATCAATTTCCCCAACTATTTTTGACTCAAAAATTCACATTGACGTATTAGAATCTGGGCATATATACATATATAATCAATATGGACAATTAATTGATACAAAAATACTATCAATAGGGAATAATTATATCAATACTACGGACTATACATCTGGATTATACTTTATATTAACTGAGTCTCGTAATAAAAGATCTGTAAATACAGTCATCAAACAAACTAGCTCAACGTTCTAGTATGATATATAATACTAATAATTTGCTTTATAGAAATATCAGAAATAGAATATATTGACTTTTTCCCTTCTTTCTTAACCTTAATGACATTCTGATTTCTTAATACACCTAAATGTAGTGATAAAATAGGTTGATGAATGTCTAAATTGACACATAATTCTGTAACAGTCATATTTCTATTTTGACTTAAACATAAAATTATATCTACACGAATAGGATGACCTATAGCTTTTAACAATGATGCTGTTTGTTTAATTTTATTTTCTTTATTAATCATTGACAACTATAATTTTTTACGCAATCTTGCTACAGGTATATGCATCTGCTCTCTATATTTTGCTACAGTTCTCCTAGCAATTTGATAACCTTTTTCATTTAAAAAATCTACTAAAGCTTGGTCGTTCATTGGACTATTTTTTGACTCTTCATTAATCTTTTCTTCAATAATACTTTTTATTTCTTTAACAGAAACGCTTTCACCATCAGATTTAGACATAGATTCTGAAAAATAATACTTTAGTGATTTAATGCCATATGGTGTTTCTATGTATTTACTATTTACTACTCTGGAAATAGTAGAAATATCCATATTGATATCTTCTGCAACATCTTTCAAAATCATAGGCGCTAAGTCCTTTTCATCTCCGCTTAAAAAGTATTTTTTTTGGATTTTTATGATGCTTGTTATAGTTTGAATTAAAGTTTGTTGTCTCTGCTGAATTGCATTAATAAACCAACGTGCAGAATCTAACTTTTGCTTAATAAATAAAAATGCTTGTTTGTTTTTTTTAGTAACTTCACCGCCACTTTCTTTATATAAGTTCAACATGTTTAAATACTCTTTACTTATGTTTAATGTTGGTGCATTTCTAGAATTCAATGTGAAAGTAATCTCTTCATCATCAATACTTAATGAAAAATCTGGTATTATTTGTTGAGTATATTTAGTGTCATTAGAATTTGATGCTGGCTTTGGATTTAACTTTTCAATTTCTAAAATTGCGTTTTTTAAGACTGACTCATCAACCTTAAATTTTTCACATATTTTTGAGTAATGTTTATTAACAAATTGTTTAAACTGTAAACTCAAAACATCAATAGCAAATAAGATGTCTTCTGTTTTTTCTTTCCGTCCTAATTGCAACAATAAACACTCCTGTAAATTTTGTGCACCAATACCTGGTGGGTCAAAACTTTGAACAATGGATAAGATTTTTCTTATCTCACTCTCGCTACAAATTAAATTTTCTTTAAAAACTAAATCATCGACAATCTCCTCAACTGACCTTCTTATGTACCCATCTTCATCAACACAACCTATTATATATTCAGCTATTCTTTGTTCTTTTTCTCCTAATTTAAACTCTGACAATTGAGTTTTTAGAATATCTAGGTGTGTAGATCCTCCAACTATTGGTGCTTTTTCATTCTCATCATCTTGTGAAGAATTATTAGCATATAACTTATATGCAGGGACTTCGTCATCTGAAATATATTGATCTAAATCAAAATCATTTTCTGATTCACTCGAATCAGAAGGTTCAGGCACGTCATGGTCTAATTCAATATCATCAACAGAATCTGATGATAAATGATCATCATCAAGTGCTGGATTTGTCTCTATTTCATCTTTTACTTTTTGTTCTAATTCTAGTGTAGATAATTCAATTAATTTCATTAATTGAATTTGTTGTGGAGATAATTTCTGTTGTAAAGATTGCTGTAAAGATTGTTTGACCATAAAAAAATACTTAAAATTCTACATGCAAGGGATACCTTGGGAATGGAATAACATCTCTAATATTTGTCATGCCAGTAACAAATTGAACTAATCTTTCAAAGCCTAAACCAAATCCACTATGAGGTACTGACCCAAAACGCCTAGTTTCCAAATACCACCACAATTCTGTTTTAGGGATCTCCATTTCAAGCATTCTTTTTTCTAAAAATTCTAATCGTTCTTCACGTTGAGATCCACCGATAATTTCACCAATACCAGGAAATAAAATATCCATAGCACGTACTGTTTTATTATCATCATTTAATCGCATATAAAATGCTTTAATATCTTTTGGATAATCTATAATAACAACTGGATTATTAAATTCCTTTTCTACTAAAAACCTTTCATGCTCAGATTGAAAATCCATCCCCCAATCATTCACAGGAAATTGAAATTTATTTTTTCTATTCTTTTTTGAATTCTTCAATAAATTAAAGGCATCAGTATATGAAAGAGTTGTGAAATCCGAATCAATAATACTCCTGACAGAGTCTATTAAATTAGATTTTGACCTAGCTTCTTTTTTTAATACAGCTTCTTCTTTTTCTTTTCTCTGAGATAAAAATGTTAAATCATCTAAATAATTATCTAAAATAAATTGACATGAATATTTTAACAATCGAATTGCAAGGTCAATATTATCATTTAAATCTGAAAATGCTACTTCTGGTTCTATCATCCAAAATTCAGCAAGATGTCGAGATGTATTAGAATTTTCAGCTCTAAAAGTTGGACCAAAAGTATAAACTTTTGACAAACCTAATGCTGCCAGCTCTGCCTCTAATTGTCCTGAAACTGTTAAATTTGATGATTGTCCAAAAAAATCTTTTTGATAATCAACTTCTCCATTTTCATTAATCGGAATATTTTGCATATCTAAATTAGTAACCTTGAACATTTCACCTGCTCCCTCTGCATCAGCACTAGTAATAATTGGAGTGTTGATATAATAAAAATTTCTTTCATGAAAAAACTTGTGAATTGCAAAACTCAAAGCATGTCTAATTCTAAAAACTGAACTAAATGTTTTTGTTCTAAAACGCAAATGAGCATTTTTTCTTAAAAAATCTAATGAGTGTTTTTTTGGTTGAATTGGATATGCTTCAGGGTCTGCGACACCAATAATCTCTATTTCACTCGCAATTAATTCTACTTTCTGGCCTTGTCCTTCTGATTTGGCCAACACACCTCCGACTCTAATACTAGCGCCAGTATTTACTTGCTTTAATATGTCTTCTAATTTAGGATTTAATTCAATGATGATTTGTAAATCATTAAAACAAGTTCCGTCATTCATTATAATAAATGCAATACTTTTACTACCTCTTTTAGTCCTAACCCAGCCAAATACAGAGTAATCTTGGTTAAGATTACCTTTTTCTAAAATCTCTTTTATCGTTATTCTGTTCATAATAATGTAAAGTTAATTTTTTAGAAGCAAAGAATGTATATATAAATTTAATTATATTGGTTTTTATTTTTTATTTGATAACATGAAAAATATAAAAACGGAAATACTAAATACTATTAATTCACCAGATGATTTAAAGTTAGTAGATAAAAATCTATTAACTCAAGTGTGTTCTGAATTAAGAAATTTTATTATTGATGTTGTCTCAAAAAATGGCGGACATTTTGGTGCTAGTTTAGGGGTTGTCGAACTAACTGTTGCTTTACATTATGTTTTTTCAACACCCGATGATTTAATTGTCTGGGATGTTGGCCACCAAGCCTATGGACATAAAATATTAACAGGACGAAGAGAAGATTTTCATACTAATAGAAAAAAAAATGGGATTAGTGGATTCCCAAAGCGCGATGAAAGTATTTATGATGTATTTGGAGTGGGTCATTCTTCAACTTCTATCGGTGCATGTTTAGGTATGTCTATTGCCTCAAAAATAAATAAAAACTTAACTAAACAACATATTGCTATTATTGGTGATGGGGCACTGACAGGAGGACAAGCATTTGAAGCTCTTAATCATGCGGGAATTGAAAATTCAAATTTAATTGTTATTCTAAATGATAATTGCATGTCTATCGATCCAAATGTAGGCGCATTAAAAGAATACTTATTAAAAATAAGTACTTCAAAAACTTATAATAAAATGCGAAATGAAATTTGGGATTTATTAAGTAGCCTTAGTAAAGTTGGAGATAGTGCAAAATCAATTGTACAAAAAGTAGAGCAAGCTTTAAAAGTCGCCTTGTTAAAAAATAGTAATTATTTTGAATCTTTAAATTTTAGGTATTTTGGCCCAATCGATGGACACAATGTTTCTTTATTAGAAGAGACCCTGCGAGATTTAAAAGATATTCCTGGTCCAAAAATTTTACACTGCTTAACAACAAAAGGTAAGGGTTATGATTTAGCTGAACAAAATCAAACTAAATGGCATGCACCAGGACTATTTGATAAAGATTCTGGCAAAATAAATATTACACAAAGTAAAGAATCTGTTTTGACTAAATATCAAGATGTTTTTGGCAAATCTATTGTAGAGTTAGCTAAAAAAAATAAAAAAATTATTGGGATTACCCCAGCTATGCCATCAGGTTCATCATTAAAATATATGATGGAAGAAATCCCCGATAGAGCTTTTGATGTCGGAATTGCAGAACAACACGCTGTCACTTTTTCTGCTGGATTAGCTACACAAGGATTTATTCCTTTTTGTAATATTTATTCTACATTCTTACAACGAGGATATGACCAGCTGATTCATGATGTTGCACTACAAAAATTACATGTTATTTTTTGTTTAGACCGAGCTGGACTAGTTGGAGAAGATGGAGCGACACATCAAGGGGTTTTTGATTTAGCATATTTAAAATGTATTCCAAACCTTATTATTGCAGCACCATTAAATGAAATAGAATTAAGAAACCTAATGTACACAGCTCAACTGCCTAAAGGACAACCTTTTGCGATAAGATATCCAAGAGGAAAAGGTGTCTTGAAAAATTGGGAAGTGCCATTTGAAAAAATTGATATTGGTCAAGGAAATACTATATCTGAAGGAAACGAAATTGCTATTATTTCTATTGGCCATATTGGAAATATGATTATTGAAATCACAAATGAATTTAAATCTAATAATATAGAAATTGGACATTATGATATTCGATTCCTAAAACCATTAGATGAAAAATTATTACATCAAATATTCAAAAGATATAAAACAGTCTTAACGATTGAAGATGGCTGTCTGTCTGGTGGCATGGGAGCGGCAATATTAGAATTCAAAAATGAATATAATTACAGCCAAAAAATCATACGATTTGGTGTCCCGGATAGATTTATTGAACATGGATCTCAAAAAGAACAAAGGGAAGAATGTGGATATGACAAAAAAAGTGTTATCAATAAATTAAAAGAATTATTATAATTTATTTTCTTCCATAAATTTAGTTGTATAATTACCTTGAATAAAATCTTTATGATTCATTAATTTTTTATGAAAAGGAATGGTTGTCTTCACGCCTTCAAGGATAAACTCACTCAATGCTCGCTTCATTTTTGAAATAGCTTCTTCTCTAGTTTGAGCTACAGTAATTAACTTTGCAATCATAGAATCATAATAAGGTGGAATTATATAACCCGTATATACATGAGTGTCTATTCTAATCCCATGACCACCTGGTTTATATACGTTAGTAATTAAACCCGGACATGGCATAAAATTATTTTCAGAATCTTCAGCATTAATTCTACATTCAATAGCATGTAAAACAGGTGTATAATTTTTACCTGATATTTTAATCCCAGCTGCAACCTTTATTTGTTCACAGATTAAGTCATAATTAATCACCTCTTCAGTTACCGGGTGCTCGACTTGTATTCTGGTGTTCATTTCCATAAAATAAAAATTCCGATTTTTATCTACTAAAAATTCTACTGTTCCTACTCCTTCATATTTAATACTTTTCACTGCTTTGATAGCAGCATCTCCCATCCTCTTTCTTAATTTATCTGTCATAAATGGAGATGGCGATTCTTCAACTAATTTCTGGTGTCTTCTTTGAATTGAACAATCTCTTTCAGATAAATGACAAGCATTTCCATATTGATCACCAATAACTTGTATTTCAATATGACGTGGTTCTTCTATTAATTTTTCTATATACATATCGTCATTGCCAAAACCAGCAAGTGCTTCTTTTTTTGCACTATCCCAAGATTTTTTTAAATCATTCTTGTTCCAAACTGCACGCATACCCTTGCCACCACCTCCTGCTGATGCTTTTAACATTACAGGATAACCCATTTCATTAGAAAGTTTTTCAGCTTCTGAAAAATCTTCTATTATACCTTCTGATCCTGGGATTACCGGTACACCTGATTTTTTCATAGTTTCTTTAGCAACAGCTTTATCACCCATCTTATTAATCATATTCTCAGATGCTCCAATAAATTTAATTTCATGTTCTTCACAAATTTTTGAAAACTGAGCATTTTCTGCAAGAAAACCATATCCGGGATGAATAGCATCTGCATTGGTAATTTCAGCGGCAGATATAATTTTAGGGATACTTAAATAAGATTCCGCACTTTGTGGGGGACCTATGCATACTGCTTCATCGGCAAATTTCACATGTAAACTATCTGAATCAGCTGTAGAATATACAGCGACTGTTTTAATATTCATTTCTTTACACGTATTAATTATACGTAGTGCTATTTCTCCTCTATTTGCAATTAATATTTTATTAAACATCTGATTAGATCTTAACTAGGGTCGACTAAAAATAGTGGCTGATCATATTCAACTGGGGACATGTCATCTACCAATACTTTCACAATCGTTCCAGATATTTCTGACTCTATTTCATTAAACAATTTCATTGCTTCGACAATACCAACTACTGAACCAACACTTATAGAATCCCCAACATTAATAAATGGATCTTTATCTGGACTTGGCCGTCTATAAAATGTGCCAATAATAGGAGATTTAATAGTAACATGATTTATGCTTGAAACACTATCTGTTTCAGTTGGTAATGATTCGACTGGTGGTGAAGCCACTGGTGGTGGTGAAGCCACTGGTGGTGGTGAAGCCACTGGTGGTGGTGAAGCTACTGGTGGTGGTGAAGCTACTGGATTAATACCTGTCACAGCATTTAAATCTGCAATAACTTTTCCTTTAGGTGGAGATTTAATACAAATCTTTACATCTCCCATTTCTAAATCCACCTCTGTTGCTCCTGATTTAGCAACAAATTTTATAAGTTCTTGAATTTGTTTGAGATTCATATATTAATAATTTTTATACAAACATAAATCAAAAAATGCATTTTTTTGATAAAAAATGAATGATTTTAATAAAAAATGAATGATTTTAATAAAAAATGAGTGCTTTTAAGCAAAAATGAGTGCTTTTAATATATGTTGTTTTTTGATAAAAAATGAGTGTTTTTAAGCAAAAATGAATGGTTTTAAGCAAAAATGAGTGTTTTTAAGCAATTAATAAGCCCATTTTAAATATATTGCACCCCATGTAAACCCTCCGCCAAAAGCTGCTAAAATCAAATTATCATTTTTCTTAAGCCTTGACTCCCAATCAGCCAAACACAATGGAATTGTTGCAGCAGTAGTATTCCCATATTTATTTATGTTAATCATCACTTTTTCTGAGCCCACCCCCATCCTTCTAGCAGTTGCATCAATTATTCTAAGATTAGCTTGATGCGGGACAAGCCACGAAATATCATCACCTTTCAAATTGTTTTTCTTCATGATTTCTGCTGAAACATCTGCCATTTTAGTGACAGCAAATTTAAAAACTGTTTTACCGTCTTGATAAATATAATGCTGCTTACTACTTATGGTTTCTTTAGTTGCAGGATTTAAAGAGCCTCCTGCTATCATTTTTAAATACTCCGCACCAGAACCATCAACACGTAAAATAGAATCCATAATTCCTAATTCATCTTGTTCTGGCTCTAATAACACCGCTCCAGCACCATCTCCAAAAATTACACATGTCTGTCTATCTGTATAATCTACAATTGAGGACATTTTATCTGCACCAACAACAATAACTTTTTTATAAATACCTGAAGATATATATTTAGCACCACAATCTAAAGCAAATAAAAAAGCTGAACATGCTGCAGACAAATCAAACCCAAAAGCATTTGATGCTCCAACTTTATCTGCAATTAAACAAGCAGTCGAAGGGAAAAGCATATCGGGTGTAACGGTAGCACAAATAATCAGATCAATTTCATCTGCTGATATATTTGTTTTTTTCAATAACAACTTAACTGCATTAGCTCCCATATCGGAAGTAGCCTTGCTTGGGTCTTTTAAAATTCTCCTTTCTTTAATTCCTGTTCTGGTGGTAATCCATTCATCTGAAGTATCTACCATTGTTGCCAACTCAGCATTAGTTAAAACATCATCTGGTAACCAGCCAGCAACTGCAGATATTTTTGTGTTAGTTTTCAATTACTATATAGCTAAAATTGACATTATTGATTTCTGATTAAATATATCTTAAAATACAGTAATAAAAAAATTAAATTAAAAAAGTGTATTATTTATTCTGAAACAAGTTTTCCTTTATAATATAATTTTCCCTCATGAGTGTATGCTCTATGAAAGATGTGAGAAACACCTGTAGTAGGACATATTGCAACTACTGGAGAGTCTGCCTTATAATGAGTTCTCCTCTTATTTCTTCGTGTTTTAGATATTTTTCTCTTTGGATGAGCCATTACAATAGTTTTATTTTAGGTTTGCAAATATATATAAAAAACTATACAACTATATCAATTATTGTCTGTTTTTCGAATATTTGCAAGATATAGTAATCTATTTTTGTGAATTTCTAAAGACAGAAATATAGCTGATAATAAAGAATTTATATTTGCCACATCTTTACCTGCTATATCATAACCGACACCATGATCTGGTGAAACTCTAATAATAGGCAATCCTGCAGTATAATTAACTCCAGCCCCAAAAGACATAGATTTAAATGGAATTAATGCTTGATCATGATACATTCCTAAAATAGCATCAAAATTTTTATAATTACCCGAACCAAAAAAGCCATCAGCAGAATATGGACCGTAAATTAAATTTCCACCATTAAAAAAATTGTCAACAACTGGTGCAATAATCTTCAGGTCTTCATCACCTATTAGCCCATTATCTCCACCATGAGGATTAAGACTTAGAACAGCTATTTTAGGTTTTGATATTAAAAAATCTATTTGTAATGTTTTAATTAAAATTTTTATTTTTTCTTCTAGCACAGACCTATTAATGCTATCCGATACTTTAGAAATAGGGATATGATTAGTAGCAGTAGATATTTTTAAATTATCATTACACAATAGCATTAAATTGGGAGTGTTATCACATGCTTGTGAAAAATATTCTGTGTGACCAACAAAATCCTTATGTGTTAAAGAAATATTCTGTTTATTAACCGGTAAAGTTACAATCACATCAGTACTCTTTTTTTTTAAATCCTCAATTGCTAAGTCAATAGATTTTATAGCAATTTTTCCAGCTAATTCAGTGCTGTGTCCAGGTTTAACAGCAATCTCCTCCTCACTGATTTTAATTATATTTAATTGTTTTGGAGATGCATGTTGAGGGTCCGTAATCACATGATAATTAAAATCTTGCCAATTATATAATTTCTTATAAAAATTAACAGCAGATATTGGAGCATAAAGAATCGGGGTACAAAAATCAAAAAGAGTGTTATTAGAAAATGCTTTTATTAAAACTTCTAAACCAACACCATGAATATCGCCACATGATATCCCTAAAATAATTTTCTTTTCGGTCATAATCTATGATTATTTACTCATCTGAAATCTGTATTTCGCCTCGAAAAAAGCCACCAATAACCGAACCCCTACACCTGTCCCCCCCTTTTTTTGGTATATGTAATCTTGCTTTAAAAATGCTGACCCCGCTATATCTAAATGCATCCAAGGATAGGCAACAAAATGCTCAAGAAATTTTCCAGCAGTAATATGCCCTGCTTCGGGACCTCCTAAATTTTTAATATCTGCAACAGAAGAATTTAATTCATCTTTATAGTCATCCCAAAAAGGTTGTACAGCGACTCTTTCCCCCACAAGATTACCAGAAATTAATAATTGTTTCATGCTAGCACTAAAATCAGTAAATACTTCATTATTATAATTTTCCATGGCCACAACGCCATACTTGCCAATTGCCCTAGACGCAGCTCCAGTTAAAGTAGCTAAATCTATTACTAATTCCGGCTTATAGCGCTTAGCATAATGAAGTGCATCAGCTAAAATCAATCTCCCCTCTGCATCGGTATTTAAAACTTCTACCGTAGCACCACTCATCATTGTAATTACATCACCTGGCACATACGCTTCACCTCCTGGTCTATTTTCAACTGCAGGAATTAAACCAATAACATAGCATTCTACTTTAGCGCGGGCCAGAGCATATATTGTTCCTATAACAGCAGCAGCACCCCCCATATCGCATTTCATCATATCCATAGAATTAGGGGTTGGCTTTAAACTCAATCCACCAGTATCATACATAACGCCTTTCCCAACTAAAACTGTTGGAACTTTCTTTTTAGATGTTTTTGCTTTATATGTTAATATGTTAAAGGTTGGTTTCGCAATTGACCCTTTATTAACACTGAGAACACCGCCCATTTTTAATTTCTTTATAGTCTTTTCTTGCAAAACCTCAAGCTTAAAACCAGCTTCTTTTGATAATTTTTTAATTGATTTTGAAAGTTGTTCAGCATTTAAATGAGAAAGTGGCTCATTAACCAAATCACGTGCAATACAAACACCTCTTACAACTGAATCTGTAACATTATCTAATTTTGTTTTTATTGAAAATCCGTTTTTTTTGAAAGTTGTTTTATGCCTGTTAAATTCATAATTCGATAAACAAAACCCCTCTAAAAACCTTGCTTTAAAAATAGAAGATTGCTTTTTATTCTCTGAGTTTACATTTACAGTAACTGTTTTTATTTTATCTCTCTTGCTATAACCTTTATTTAGGTTAACTAGAAAAGAATACATCTTTGATCCTTCGGTACAAATATTATCGCCATTACTACACCACGTTACAGGGATATGACATTCTAATGCATATTTATCCTGCAAATTCCAATTTGATTTTTCATCATCGGATTTAAATAATAAGATTTTAAAGTTCATATAATATTATTTTTTAATTTACTTTTGTATCTAAAATAGACAATAATATCCTCAATAAGAAAAAAATGTTTACTGGAATTATCGAACAACTTGGAGTAATAAAAAACATCAAAAAAGATAATAATAATCTACTGCTTGACATAAGTGTTTCTTTTGTCTCTGAACTAAAGATTAATCAAAGTATATCTCATAATGGGATTTGCTTGACTGTTATAGACATAGAAAAAGATTACTACAGAGTTTGTGTGATAAATGAAACAATAAAAAAAACTAATATTCAATCAGTGGTTGAAGGAGATTTAATTAATTTAGAAAGATGCCTTGTTGTCGGAGACAGAATTGACGGACATATTGTGCAAGGTCATGTTGACGGAGTGACTGAATGTGTAAACATTTCTGAAAAAGGAGGCAGCTGGTATTTTACTTTTAAATGCCCACAAGGCTATACTAAATATCTATCTGAAAAAGGCTCTATTTGCATAAATGGTGTAAGCTTAACAGTAGCAAATATTCATGAAACAGAAGATGAATTTTCTGTTGCAATTATTCCATATACATTTAAACACACTAACTTTAAGACAATAAAAAAAAGTGATTTTGCTAATGTTGAATTTGATATTTTAGCAAAACAAATAGATCGACTAGTTAACAAATATTAAAATCCTAGTTACTTATCTTTTGTGAAAACGGAAATATTACCTGAATAAAATTCTTTTACATGGTGGGCCTTGTTGTAAACTTCTAAAGTATAAAAATATACGCCATCTTGAACATAGCCATCATTCTTGTCATAATAATGCTCTGGTAAAAAAGAAGACATTGGTCTATCGCTATATGTAGTTTGACCATCCCACCATTCACCTTCAATACCATAACGAGGATTTATATATATAACTACACCCCATTTATTATATATGTATAACACGCTTTCTTCATGTACGTTTGGATTTAAATCCGGTATTACAAATAAATCATTAACACCGTCGCCATTAGGAGAAAAGCTATTGGGAATAGTCATAGGACATGAAACACCTATTTCAACAGTATCACTTGTGTTACAAGATGTAAATGCAAATTCATATACACCATATTCTGAAATTATAGCCTGAGTAGAATTCGAATAAGGGTCTACTATCTCAGCGACTGAAGGTGCATACTCTGTATTCAATTGCACCCAAGGGCCTCCATTAAGGTCCGGTGTCATAGCATATAAATCAATGGTAAAAATACAATTTTGATGATCCGATGCTACAATATATGGATCAACTACTGTAAAGGTTAAAGCTAGTGTATCCGTTACGCCACAACTAGAAAAAACAATATTATAATCTCCATAATCAGGAACTATAACACTTGCTGTATTTCCATCACTATTAATAATCATGGTGTTATCTAATTCTCCATCGCCAGGGCTCCATTCTCCACCAAACGATGCGCTTGCAGTTAACTCTGTTTCAAGAGTGCAATAAATAATACCAGGATCTTCTATATATGGATTGGGATTAATTAACTCAACCATAATAGTAGAGGTGGCGCCACAACCATAATAAATAAATTCATACGTTCCAAAATTATCTGCTGTTACAAAAGTATTTACATTTTCAGAGTTACTAAAGTCAACATTTCCAGGACCAGAAAAATCCCAATAACCCGGATCTCCTTCAACAAAAGCTTCTAGTTGAAATGTTTCTAAACAATAGACTTCCTCAGGGCCTGATAAAATTGCTGGAATTGATGACATATTAATTGTTTCCGAAGCAACACCATTACAACCTTCAAATGTAAATATATAACTGCCATAATCTGAAACAGTAGCAAATGTATTAGTGTTAAATGGCTCATCAATAATAACCCCCTCTGAAGGGTTCACGGTCCACTCACCTTCACCATTTTCTACATTTACTGAAAGAGGAATGTTTTCAAGACAAGATAAATCACCTGGATTATTAATCGTTGGGATTCCATTAATCACTGTTATTGTAATCTCATCTGAACTAGTTCCACATTCATTCTCTAGAGTCCAAGCAAAAGTATTGTCTCCAAAAGCTAAATCTGAAACTGAAATATCTGAACTACTCAGAGATGATATAGTGCCCTGACCAAATATCAAACTCCACTGACCAGTTTCCCCTATGCCTGGTGAATTACCCGATATATTATAACTGGTTTCACAGGTTTCTATATCTTCACCTGTCTGAGCTAGAGTGACAGGATTTCCATCGGTATCAACAAAGATATCTATTGTATCTTCACAACCATTCTCTGTAGAAATGGTAAACTGATAAGTGTCTGATGAAAGATTTCCCAATGAAGCACTAAATGTCGAAATCACTTCTCCATTACTGTTTTGCCACTCATAACTGAACGGGCCAGTCCCGTCTATATAAACTATAGCACTACCTCCATTCTCATCATCACAAGGTGCATCTTGAATATCAACATTAGTAATACTTACTGACTCAAATACAATATTAACATCATCACCTTCAATTCCCCCCTCAAATCCACACCAATCCCCTGCATCTCCACATAATGATGCCCCTGCTGTATATGTAGAGGTTTCTGTTGGAAAAACTGTAATTTCGCCACCCGTACCAATTTGATTGCCAAATTCATCTTGCCAAATAATATCTGTTCCTGCAACAGCTGGTGCAAATTCAATATTTTCAAGCATATAGTCATTATCTCCATTTGGGGTAAATCTCCAGCCATCATTCTCGCAAGTCCATGCATTTGGAAAATTTCGTTCTATTCCATCTAATCCAGTTACAACATGCGCAATACTACCATCATCATTATGTAGTGCATGTATCGCAGCACCATCATTCCAGGTACTGCAAAGTACTTTTTGAGCAATATGAGTTTCTATAATATTGGTAGTTTCAAATAACTTAATTTGACTTGAATAACAAATGTCTGTACAAGAAAACATTGGTATTCCACAAAAAGAGGCAATAAATACCCGATTAGGGGCTTCACCAATAGTAGCATATTGAATAGTTCCGTTTCCATTAACACCTGGATATATGTCTTGCCAAGGGCATAGGATAGCATTCGTGGGAGCGTCAAAATTATTTGGAACAGCAGCTCCTATATTCCAGCCTGAATACCCCCCCGCATTAGCTGTATTAAAAGATAAATAGTTGTTGGAAGATAGTACAACTTGATTATAAGTGTTCCCATAAAATTCAAAATCAAAACCCATATTAATAACACCTCCATAAGTATCATCTACGTATATATTTGCGTCTGTTAAATCAACTGCAAAAGAGGTTGCAGTTAAAACTACAGGGTTTCCTTCTTCACCTTCACATAAAACAGCATCCCCCTCAGCAACAACTTGTGAAAAAGCATATATCTGAATAAAAAAAAGAGAAAAAAGGAACCTCAATCGCATAACTAATTTATGTGTTAAAAATAACGGGTTTATTAAAATAAAAAATTAATCCAAATGATAATAATAACATAAACCTTATTAACAAATATAATAAAATCACTGCTGAGGTCTAAATATATTAGACAGAAAAGTTAACTTTGAATTGTTTCAAACTACAACTATGAAGACTCAACAAAATGTAATTCGAAATTTTTGCATTATTGCACATATTGATCATGGAAAAAGTACTCTTGCAGATAGATTATTGGAATTTACCAACACTATTTCCTCTCGCGATTTACAAAATCAATTATTAGATGACATGGATTTAGAAAGAGAACGTGGCATTACAATAAAAAGTCACGCAATTCAAATGGAACACGTTTTTGAAGGCATTAATTATACCTTAAATTTAATTGACACTCCTGGTCATGTAGATTTTTCTTATGAAGTTTCTAGGTCTATTGCTGCATGTGAGGGTGCTTTATTGGTTGTAGATGCCGCACAAGGAATTGAGGCGCAAACTATTTCAAATTTATATCTAGCACTAGAAAATGATTTAACAATTATTCCCGTATTAAACAAAATTGATTTACCAAATGCTGATCTAGATGCTATTAAAGATCAAATAATTGACTTATTGGGATGTCAGGAAGAAGAAATAATTGGAGCATCTGGCAAAACTGGTGAAGGAATACCAAATATCATTACTGAAATAATCAACAAAATACCAGCTCCAAAAGGTGATCCAACAGGCAATCTGCAAGCTTTAATTTTTGATTCTGTCTACAATCCATTTAGAGGCATAGAGGCTTATTATAAAGTGGTTAACGGAAAAATAAAAAGTGGGCAAAAAGTAAAGTTTTTTTCTACTGGCAAAGAATATTCCGCAGAAGAAATTGGAACACTCAAATTAAACAAAGAGCCAAAAGACATCATTAAGACAGGCGATGTGGGCTATATTATTTCTGGCATCAAAAATGCTAAAGAAGTGCAAGTGGGGGATACCATTACATCTTTTGAGAACCCATGCAACTCTCCAATTGCAGGATTTGAAGAAGTAAAACCAATGGTTTTCTCGGGGATTTACCCGGTTGACACAGATGATTATGAAGAGTTACGTAATTCTATCGAAAAACTACAACTAAATGATGCATCATTAACATTTGAACCTGAATCTTCTATTGCTTTAGGCTTTGGATTTCGATGTGGCTTCTTAGGTATGCTGCATATGGAGATTATCCAAGAAAGACTAGAAAGAGAATTTAACATGACTGTAATTAACACAGTCCCAAATGTATCATATTACGCAACCACAAAAAAAGGAGAAGAAATACAAATTAATAACCCCTCTGACTTTCCATCTTTAGATAAAATAGAATCCGTTACTGAGCCATATATAAAGGCGCAAATTATTACAAAAAGTGAATTTATTGGGCCTGTGATGAATTTATGCATAGAGAAAAGAGGCGTATTAACCTCACAAATTTATTTAACGACTGACCGCGTAGAATTAGCTTTTGAAATGCCACTTGCAGAGATTGTATTTGATTTTTATGATAAATTAAAAAGTATTTCTAAAGGATATGCCTCTTTTGATTATCAAGCTGATGGATACAAAACAACCCATTTAGTAAAGCTTGATATTATGCTAAATGGGGATCAAGTAGACGCATTATCATCATTATTACATAGAAAACACGCTTATGACATTGGAAAGAAAATATGTCTTAAATTAAAAAGCCTTATTCCAAGACAACAATTTGATGTAGCAATTCAAGGTGCTATTGGAACTAAAATAATTGCCAGAGAAACGGTAAAAGCTGTGCGAAAAGATGTTACTGCAAGATGTTATGGTGGTGATATCACCAGGAAACGAAAACTATTGGAAAAACAGAAAAAAGGAAAGAAAAAAATGAAACAAATTGGAAGTGTAGAAATCCCTCAATCCGCATTTCTAGCTGTTTTAAAATTGAATGATTAAAATATGCTTTTTATATTTACATTATTAAACTTAATTTATACGTAATCATGACTAAAAAAATAAAAACGAAAACCAACACTAAAAAATCAGTTAAAAAATCAGTTAAAAAAAACCCAAAACAAAATAAAGATGACAATTTTGGGTCTTCTGGAATATTAATTCTAGGTATTATTGGTATTGTGGTATTAATTTATTTTGGTGCTAATACAGATATTGAAGGAGATAATCAAACTAAAACAGAAATAAAAACTGAAAAAAATATAACTAAAGACACAGAAGAAAGTACTATTATGA
The DNA here is from genome assembly GCA_002707245.1 of Flavobacteriales bacterium. GTDB lineage: Bacteria > Bacteroidota > Bacteroidia > Flavobacteriales > TMED113. The sequence continues at coordinate 28,446 of PAMG01000018.1, read as the reverse complement.
TAGATGGTCTCATATATCCTTCAAAAGAGTATGCGTTAAAAATATTAAAAGACATACCTCAAACACAATTAACAGAAGAACAAAGAGCATTCGTAATTAATCCTAATGGATTTACAAATTAAATATATTTATGGCAGGGCATAGTAAATGGGCGAATATAAAACATCGAAAAGGAGCGCAAGATGCAAAGCGAGGAAAAGTTTTCACTAAAATAATAAAAGAAATTTCTGTGGCAGTAAAACAGGCTGGAGATGACCCATCTTCTAATCCTAGATTGCGTGCGGCCATACAAAATGCGAAGGGGGTAAATATGCCAAAAGACAATGTCCAACGTGCTATTAAAAAAGCTAGTGGAGATGATGAAAACTCTTATATGGAGGTTACATACGAGGGTTATGCTCCACATGGAATTGCCGTTTTTATTGAATGTACTACTGATAATATTAATAGAACTGTTGCTGATGTAAGAGCAATATTTAATAAAACAGATGGTGAGTTAGGAAAAAATGGATCGCTGGAATTCTTGTTTTGTAAAAAAGGTGTCTTTCTTATTAAGAGAGAAGAAATTGAAATGGATTTAGAAGAGTTTGAAATTGAATTAATAGATTTTGGATTAGAAGAATTTGAAGTTGAAGACAATATATGCACGATCATTTGTGATTTTGAAAAGTTTGGGATAATGCAAGAAAAACTAGCTGACATGAGTGTAGATACTGATTCTGCTGCTATTCATCGCATACCGCATGAATCAAAAACATTGCCGCTAGATGAAGGATTAAAAATATTAAATATTATTGAAAGATTTGAAGACAATGATGATGTACAACAAGTTTTTCACAATTTAAATATAACAGAAGAAATAATTACCGAATTAAATGAATAAACTAAATGTTTTAATTTTAGGATCTGGTGGAAGAGAGCATGCTATTGCTTGGAAAATCCATCAAAGTCCGATACTAAATAAATTATATGTCGCACCCGGAAATTCTGGCACATTAAAAAGAGGAGAGAACCTTGATGTTAATATTCATAATTATGATGCAATTAAAAATTGCATTTTAACTCAAAATATTAATTTATTAATTATTGGGCCTGAAGATCCTTTAGTCAACGGTTTACACGACCAATTAGAAGATGACAAAGATATTCATAATCTAATTATAATTGGTCCTAAAAAATCTGCGGCTCAATTAGAAGGCAGTAAGTCATTTGCAAAAAAATTTATGTTAAAAAATAATATCCCAACCGCTGATTTTAAAAGTTTTAATATAACTAATTTAAATGAAGCTAAAATCTATCTAGAAGAATCATCACCCCCGTTTGTGATAAAAGCCGATGGGTTAGCAGCAGGAAAAGGAGTATTTATTTGCGAAACACTAGAAAAAGCAACTAATGTCGTTGAAGATATTGTTGTAAATAAAAAATTTGGTGCTGCAGGTGAAAAAATTGTCATTGAATCTTTTTTAGATGGCATAGAGCTTTCAGTATTTGTATTAACAAATGGAACAGATTATAAAATACTACCAACTGCTAAAGATTATAAAAGAATAGGTGAAAATGACACAGGGTTAAATACAGGGGGTATGGGCGCCATATCTCCTGTGCCATTTGTGGATGAAGTATTTATGGAAAAAATAAAAACAAAAATTATTGAACCAACTTTAATAGGATTAAAAAAAGAGAATATTGAATATACTGGTTTTATCTTTTTCGGATTAATAAAAGTAAAAAATGAACCATTTGTAATTGAATATAATGTGCGTCTTGGTGACCCTGAAACACAGGCAATCATCCCAAGGATTAAATCTGATTTATTATCATTTCTAGCATCCATTAATGACAAACAGACTTTTAAAAACATGGAATTAAATATTGAGGATACCGCAGCAACAACCGTAATTCTAACATCAGGCGGATATCCAGAAAAATATAAAAAGGGATATCCTATACGAGGATTAGAAAACATTACAAACTCTATTGCTTTTCATGCTGGATTAAAGCTAGAAAAGCATAAATACTTAACAAATGGAGGGCGTGTAGTAGCTATCACAACAGTTGATAAAAATATTCCTACAGCAATTAAAAAAACATATACTAATATTGAAAAAATATCTTTTCAAGATATGTATTTTCGGAAAGATATTGGGAATGACTTGATTTAAATAAATTTCCGCAAAGAAATGAAAAATGCAAGTGAAAATAATAAAACAAGTAATAGGTTAAAATAATTGCCTAAAAATGGGAGCACAGTAAAAGATGCTTGAAATAAATCCCCTAACCAATAAAAGAAACTTGTCATTTTATAAAATTTAAAGAGCATAAAAGTAATAATTAAAATTTTGTATACAAAACGATTATAATGTTAAAAACAATTCTATTCATTTTTTTATCTGTCTGTAATTCAACTTTTTTTAATAGAAGTATTGTAATAAATAAATTAATTAAGATTCCTTCTTATATATTTACCCTGATATTTATTATTATATCCTTACCTATAATCTCCCACCCTTCATCTTCTGTCATTTTAATCACAACAATTCTATTAATTGCAACATATAATGAAATAATCCAATTCAATAATAAAAAGAACAAAACAGTAATACTTAGAAGTGGGTTTTTTATAGGTTTAATGACAGTGATAGATGTAAATTTGTGGATATTTTATCTGCTTATATTATTTGGATTATTTTACTATAAAGAATTTAATTGGAAACATTTTCTAATCCAATTAATTGGTGTGATATTGCCTTTAGTATCTTATTGTAATTTAATATTATTAGATTTTGAAATAATAAATTTAATGTACACTAATCAATACTTTGCTCAACCTTCAACACATGTTTTAAATAAATATCCAGTGTTTTTTTCTATTCTTAGTATTCTACTATTACTAGCAGGAAATGAATTATATAATAACTACTATAAAAAAACTGAACATGCAAAAAAGGGATTTATGATAATTTTTATAATAATACCAATTGTTATTGTAAATATTATATTCTCGCATAATTTTACATTCAGTTATTTTCTAGCTCTTCCAATAACAATTTTAATAGGGAATTATTTAATCTATATTAAGCAAGTATATTTTCGAACATTTTTATTAGGTTTGTTGTTTATATCATTTTTATTAGACATTTTTTACTTATGAAATTTGGCATAGTTGTTTTTCCTGGTTCTAATTGCGATGAAGATGCAGTATATGCACTTGAGAATATCTTACAGCAGAAAGTAGTTAAGCTTTGGCATAAAGATACGGACTTGCAAAGTGTAGATTTTATTATTTTACCAGGGGGGTTCTCGTATGGTGATTACTTGCGGTCTGGGGCAATTGCACGATTTTCTCCAATTATGGAAAAAGTAGTTGAATTCGCAAACCGAGGTGGATTTGTATTAGGTATTTGTAATGGTTTTCAAATATTATGTGAAGCCAATTTATTACCAGGAACTTTGATTAGAAATGAAAATCATAATTTTATTTGTAAAAACGTATTTATTAAGCCGCAACACAATGTAACTATTTTCACTGAAAATATTGGAGAAAAAGGTGTGTTTAAAATTCCTATAGCACATGCAGAGGGCCGATATTTTGCAAATGAAAAAACATTACAAGAAATTATTGACAATAAACAGATTGTTTTTAAATACTGTGATGCTAATGGTGAAATTAATAAAAAATCTAATCCTAATGGTTCACTAAAAAATATTGCGGGTATTTGTAATGAAAAAAGAAATGTATTCGGCATGATGCCTCATCCAGAAAGAGCATGTGACCCATCATTAAATAATATCGATGGTAAATTAATCCTTGAAGGAGCAATCAAAATGTGCGGGAATATGGGGAAGTAATTAAATCATATTATAGCACCGATTAATTACACATTAACTACTCCCCCACCCCAATACTATCTCTAGGTAATATAAAACAAAGATTGTGCCAAACTAAATAAAAAAACCTAACCTATTGATATTCAGGAAAATATATCTTTTTTGTTTTTATATATTCTTGGACAAGAGGGGGTAAGGGCAGGTATTTGATTAGCTCAGATGTAGCTAACAAGGATAATCTAATAGATGTTGATGATGTTTCTATTACATCACAATCAAGTATTGTCAACGAAGTATGTGGCTGAATAGTTTCCTGATTTCTTGGATAAACAATGATTGGAAAGTTATTTAAAATATACTCGGATTTATGCCAATCCCCATTTACTAAACTAACATAATTATCAGAACCCATAATAATTTGAAAACTATAATGCGAATATTTAGCTTGCAAAAAAACTAATGTGTTTGCAGTATAGTAGGGTGGTGACAATTGACACTCTAAGTCTGATGCCAAGATTTTTTTATTATCACTAACACTAAGTTTAACCATTTCAAGTCTATCATGAAATGAAGCAATGACTTTACCTTTCTTAAAAGGACTTTCAGGTGTCACGATACACCAAATTTGATCAAATGGATAAAAATATGGATTATTAATAATCTCTATATGGCCATTGTGTATTGGGTCAAAACTTCCAAAAAATAATCCAATTTTTTTTTTCATGAGACTAAAAAAGATTTAACATAATTATATATATCATATTTCGCAACTGCTAAATCATCATTTACTAGTTCATAATCCATTTTATCAGACAACATCATCTCTTCTTCCATTTTTTCAATTCTTAAAATTAAATTTTGATTTGATTCTGTTTTTCTTGCAATCAATCTTTTTTTCACAACTTCAATTGAAGGAGCCTTAATAAAAATTGTACAAGCCTGATCTCTAAAATATTCTTTTATTGACAAAGCACCTTTAACATCTACATCAAATAAAATATGTTTACCACCATCAAGGAGAGCCTGTGTTGAAGATTTTAATGTTCCATAAAAATGATTAGGATAAACCTCTTCCCATTCCAAAAATGCATTCATTTTTATTTTTTTCTTAAACTCATTTAAAGACAGAAAGATATACTGTTCACCTTCTTTTTCCATTGCTCGTTTTAATCGACTACATGCAGAAATTGAAAAAGCCAAATTTAAATCGTTTTTAGAAAGTAAATAATTAACTAAAGTTGTCTTGCCTGAACCACTAATCCCACACACAACAATAATTTTTCCTTCTTTTTTCATTATAAAATATTTTGAAGCTGTTCTTTTGTTTTGTCAATATCTTCTTTCATTTCAACAACAATTTTTTGTATTTCAAAATGATTTGCCTTTGATCCAATTGTATTGATTTCTCTTAATATCTCTTGAGATAAAAAATTTAATTTGCGCCCCATTATTTTTTCGGCTTTTAATATCTGAAGAAAAAAATCACAATGATACTTTAATCTTACACGCTCTTCGGTAATATCATGTTTTTCAAAATAATAAATCATCTCCAACTCCAATCTTCCAGGATTATAATCTACATCTTTGGAAATAGATTTGACCTGGTTAAGAATTTTTTGTTTTTTTATTTTGGTTCTTTGCCGTTCTAATTTCACTAAACTTTTAGACTTTATTAAAATATTATTGATGTATCCTTTTATTGATTTTGCCATCTGACGACCCTCTTTTTCTCTATATTTTACTATTTCTGAAACAACTCCATCAATAATTATTAAAAAATCTTTTTTTAAAGCTGCTGTCATATTAAAATTCTTCGAACTAAAAACGTCAGGTAAAGAAATGGCAGCATTAAGTAATTGTGTGGGATCAGATTCAGGAGAAATTTTTTTCAAAATTTTTATATAACTCCTTACCTTTTTTTCATTTAAATCAACGCTTTCATTTGCAGATAATTCGGAAAGCTTAATATCTATCTTTCCACGAACTAGTTTTGTTGTCAATATTTTTTTAATATCTGCTTCTAAATCTAATAAATAACGTGGTGTTTTAATAGAAACATCTAATCCCTTATTACTATTTAATGATCTTATTATAATAAAGAAACTTGTGTTCTTAATTTTAAAAACTTTTTTTGCATAACCTGTCATAGAAATCATAAAACACACTTCTTTTAATATAAATACAATATACAAAAGAGTATTTTATATTTTTTCTCTTTTGATTACAAAATATACCCCAATAAATATAAATAGTGCTGATATAATTTTAATAACAGTTAACACATCTTTACCAAAAAGGATAGAAAATACTGTAGCTAATAGAGGTTGTAAATAAATATAAAATGCAACTGTAGATGGTCGAAGTCTACTAATAGCATATATATTAAAAAAATATGCAACACATGTAGTGAAAATAATCACAAATAACATTTTCAAAATAATATCAATAGGCATGAGGGAAAAATTAACATCTGCAACATCCGAAAAAGCTATTGGAAAAATAATAATAAAACCGACTAAAAAAATTGTTTTCAATACAGTAATTGGATGATACTTCCTCATCATAGATTTTATTAAAATTAAATATAAAGCATAGGACACTGCATTAAAAAATATCAACAAATCACCAATATTAATAATTAAAGAAAAAGACCCATTTGTAATAAGAAATCCTGCCCCAAATAATCCACATAACACACCAATAAATCTTTTTACGGTGCGTTCTTTTTTTTCTAAAACACAAGATATCAGATATACTATAAGGGGGGTCGTAATCATAATTAATGAAGCATTAATGGGGGTTGTGATATTTAATCCTTCAAAAAAACATAACATGTTAATTACTACCCCAAAAATAGCACACAATATAATATATAATAAATCCGTTTTTTTAATTTTTTCTTTTATGAAAAATGAATGAATAGTGAAAAATATGAGGCTGGCGCCAAATACTCTTAACAGTATGAAACCGGTAGGAGTGATATAATCTGGCATCACATCTTTAGCAAAAAGATAATTAATTGCATAAATAGTATTAGCAAAAAATAATGCAATATGTGGAAGTATAATTCTTTGCATTTAATATAATAACAGTTAGTTTTTTCTAAATTTGATAAAAAAATAATTTAACATGAAATTTGGAACAAAAGTTATTCATTCTGGTCTTCAAACTGACCCTGCAACTGGTGCAATCATTACACCAATATATCAAACATCAACCTATGTGCAAAAAAAACCTGGTGAAAATATGTGGTTTGAATATTCTAGAACAAAAAATCCAACTAGAAGTGCTCTTGAAAAAAGTATTGCAACACTAGAAAATGGAAAATTTGCAATATGTTATTCGAGTGGGATGGGGGCAGCAGATGCAATAATTAAATTATTAAAACCTGGAGACAGCATTATTTCTAATAATGATATTTATGGAGGAACTTACAGAATGTTTGAACAGGTATTTTCTAATTTTGGGCTCAATTTTGAATATACTGATTTAACAAATACTGCCAACCTTAACAATTTAATATCTGAAAAAACTAAACTTATATGGATTGAAACTCCTTCAAACCCATTAATGAATATTATCGACATTAATGCTATAAAAGAAATTGTAAAAAATCGAAGAGATATTCTAATTGTCGTAGACAATACATTTGCTACACCTGTTCTTCAAAACCCATTAGATTTAGGAGCTGATATAGTACTACATTCTGCAACCAAATATTTAGGTGGACACTCTGATCTTATTATGGGGGCATTAATTATAAATAATTCTGAACTCTACAATCAACTTTTTCTAATAACTAAAAGTTGTGGGGCAGTACCAGGTCCCATGGATTGTTTCTTAGCTCTTAGAGGCATCAAAACATTAGATGTAAGAATGACTAAGCATTGTGAAAATGCAATTAAAATAAATGAGTTTTTATCATCTATTGATATGATTGATAAAATTTATTGGCCGGGCCGAGAATCGCACAAAAATCATAAAATAGCAAAAAAACAAATGAGAAAATTTGGTGGCATGCTATCATTTACACTGAAAAACAATTCCTTTGATGATGCTATTAAAATAATTTCAAATACGAAATTATTTAAATTAGCTGAATCATTAGGTGGAGTAGAATCACTCATATCTCACCCTGCTTCTATGACACATGCAAGTATACCAAAAGAAGAAATAGAAAAAAATAATTTATCTGATTCATTGATTAGGATAAGTATCGGCATAGAAGATGCTGAAGATTTAATAAATGACTTAAAACAAGCATTTTATAGTACAAAAAAGTGAAAATAATGAAAAGTCACTATTATGGTATAAAACAAGTCTTATTTAGACATATTTTAGGGTCTAAAATTCTGAACACAAGGACTTTATATGACATGTTATTCAATAAACAATCAAATGTTAATAACATGATGTAATTTCGGGTTCAAAAAAACATATTAACAGATTTGTATAATTACAAAAATGGAAATATTACATGAATTTGAATAGAACACCAATTATGAAAAATTATTTGGAATTAATTAGCAATCCTACTTAAATTTGGCCTTGTAATAACTAAAAAATTTTTGTTATGAATAATGCGTTTAAAAATTTAGGTGATTTCATTGGTGGCTTAACTGGCTTACTAATGTCTTTAATTGGTTTAGCAATCGTTGCTGAGGTAGCAGGATTAAATATTCCTGGTGTAGCAGTTATTGATTCAATAACTAATATTATTGGAGATTTTGCAGGAGGTGGATTTGTAGGGTTAGTTGCTCTACTTGCAGTATTAGCACTTGCTAAAAAATAATTACCTGTTTGGATAAGAAAAGCCCGCAGATGCGGGCTTTTTTTTATTTCATATAGAAATACCATTATAAACTAATACAATTCATATGAAAAAAATTTATCAAAAAATAAAAGACATTATTACTCAAGGACTTGAAATAGCTGTGCCTTTCTTATGCTTAGCTGTAGTAGTCCAAGTAATGATTGGCAGCAAATTAGGTGCATGGGATCCTGTGGGGAATATAAAATCACTTGGATCTGAAACAATTATTGGATTAGCAGCTATATTAATTTTATATAGCTATATAAATAAAAAATAATACTATTAATGGGCTTCTAGCCAATTTTGACCAAATCCAATATCTACCTTAAGTGGCACCTTCGTTGGATATACATTTTCCATGTTATTTTTTACAATTTCTTTCACTATTTCCTGTTCAGCAGAATAAACATCAAATACTAATTCATCATGTACCTGCAAAACCATCTTGGATTTTAATTCCATATTATTGAATTGTTTATAGATTTTGATCATAGCTAATTTGATAATATCCGCTGCAGAACCCTGTATGGGCATATTAACTGCATTTCGTTCATCATGTCCTCTTATAAAAGAATTTCTAGAATTTATATTTCTTAAATATCTTTTTCTGCCTAAAATTGTTTCAACATATCCATATTCTTGTGCAAAAGCTACTTGATTATTTATATATGTTTTTAATTTAGGATAGGTTCTAAAATATGTCTCAATTAAATCCGATGCTTCCTTTCTAGTTAAACTGCTTTGCTCACTCAACCCAAAAGCTGACACGCCATAAATAATGCCAAAATTAACCACTTTAGCATTTGACCTCATTTCTCTAGAAACTTCTGTAGGATTGACTTGGAAAACCCTAGCGGCTGTTGTTGTGTGTATATCCTCATTCTTTAAAAATGCATCAATCATATTATCCTCCTTACTAAATTCTGCAATTAACCTTAACTCAATTTGTGAATAATCAGCACACATTAATATATGGTCTTGACTAGATGGCACAAAAGCCTTGCGAACATCTTTCCCAGATTGTCTTCTAATTGGGATGTTTTGAAGATTTGGATTGCTAGAGCTTAAACGACCGGTACTAGCTACAGTTTGATTAAATGTAGTATGTATTTTACCATCAATAGGATGAATTAATAATGGAAGAGCATTAACATAGGTGGATAATAACTTATTGTAGGTCCTAAATAATAGAATAGAGTCTATAATAGGATGACGGCTTTTTAATTTAATTAATTCTGACTCTCCTGTTGCAAACTGACCAGATTTAGTTTTTTTAGGCTTCTCTGACAATTTCATTTTATTAAATAATACATCACCCAATTGTTTGGGTGATCCAATATTAAATGTTTCAGCAGCAAAATTATATATCTGACTCTCTAACTTCTGGATTTCTTGCTTTAAAACATTGGAGTATTGATTCAATAAATCTGTATCTAAAGATATCCCATTCTGTTCCATGTTACATAACACATCAACTAGTGGAAGTTCAATATTATAAAATAAGTTGATTAAATTATTTTCTTCTAATAATAACTTTTGTTGACTTTTAATTTTCATTAAAACACTTACACCCTCTATTAAATAGGATATCCTATCTTTTTCTATAGAGGTGTTTAATAAATCTAAATTGATAGTATCTAAATTATATTTTTGAATGAAGGTTGAAAAACGTCTATTAGAATCAGGGTTTATTAAATAATCTGCAATACCAATATCAAAACATATCCCAGCACAAGAAATGTTATATGTAGACAAGACATGTCTGATTTTTTTGGCATCCAAAAAAATTTTTTCAATATTTTCAGAATTAAAGATAATAGCGAATTCCCTCAAGACTATCGACAATGACAATGATTTATTAAAAATAATATAGAAAATGTGATTTAGGGAATCTGAAAAAGACATACCAACTAAACTATCTTTATCACTAATAAGAAAAAAAGTAAGTTCTTTGTTTGTACTCATCTTTTTTACTAGGTCTTTTAATTCCGACAACATAGAAATACGATGCCCTTTTTGAATAATTGAATTTGTCAAAACCGTATCAACAGCAAACATATCTAATTGACTTGAATTAGATGATGCTTTTATTTCACTACTATTATTAGAAAACTTTTTGCTTATTCTTTCATAAATTCTTCTAAACTCTAAATCATTGAAAATCTGTTTTAAGTCAGTCAAATTTGGAGGACCACACTTTAAGCTAGATATATCTAATTGAATGGGTACATCAGTAATAATTGTCGCTAATTTTTTAGATAAAAAAGCATACTCTTTACCATTTTCAACTTTTTCTTTTAATTTACCCTCCAATTCTTCACTTGAATCATATAATTTTTCTATAGACCCATAAACTTTAAGTAGTTTTGATGCCGTCTTAGGTCCTATCCCCGCAATCCCTGGGATATTGTCGACTGAATCACCAACCATCCCTAAAAAATCTATAACTTGATTAGTATTTTTAACATCAAATTTTTCACAAACTTTTTTTATATCCCATATCTCATTAGGATTTCCTCGACTACCTGGACGAAACATAAATATTTTATCAGTAACTAATTGTGCAAAATCTTTATCTGGCGTCAACATATATGTTTGAAAATTGACTTTTTCAGCCTGTTTTGCTAAAGTTCCTATAACATCATCTGCTTCAAATCCATCCACAAATAAAATTGGAATATTAAATGCATTTAATATCTGCTTTATATGTGGGATTGCTGTTGATATGCCCTCTGGCATTGCATCTCTGTTGGCTTTATATGCTACATATTCAATATGTCTGTGGGTTTTCTGTGGAGTATCAAACACAACACCCAAGTGTGTGGGAGCCTCTGTATTAATTAAATCAAATAAAATATTTGTAAAACCATAAATAGCGGATGTGTCAAATCCTTTAGAAGTTATTCTGGGATTTTTTGAAAAAGCAAAGTAAGCTCTATATATTAGAGCATATGCATCAATTAAAAATAATTTTTTATCTCCTTTACTAAGCATACCTTCGATTATTCATTAAGTAAATGTAAACATTTAATGAAAAATTAATTATTTTGAATACAATGGATTTTAAAAAAATTATTTCTTGGCTAAATAATCCAGTTCCAAATATTTCTATCACCTTATTTCGAACTATATTTTCTTTTATTCTATTAATTCAAACATATTATTTTATTAGCAATGGATTTATTAAAGAAAACATTATTGAACCATTTATGCTTTTCCCTTTTATCAGCGGACTAAAGCCTATGGCTGAAATATATTTGGTTGTGTTAAGCTATATCATGCTTGTCGCAAATATTGGGATGTTATTTAATAAAACTGCAAAAATATCAACATTATTTTTTGTCTGTTCATTTACATATTTTTGGCTACTAGATAAAACATATTTTAATAATCATTATTACTTTATGTCTTTAATATGCTTTATCCTTCTCGTAGTTGAACACAACAGTTCTTTTAAGAAAATGAATTATGTTAGTCGATGGAGCCTTTTTGCTTTACAAGCCATGGTGGTTATTACATATTTAATTGCTGGAATTAATAAATTAAACCCATACTGGTTAATAGATCTACAGCCAATTACTTTTATTTTAGAAAATAAATGTGATGTAACTGAAAACACCTTCTTTATAAATCCTTTATTAGTTCTACTAATAACATATGCCGGTTTATTATTTGATTTATTGATAGGATTTTTATTATTCTATAAACGCACAAAATTATTAGCATTTATATTAGTGATTGGTTTTAATATTATGAATTACTTGTTATTTCTAGACAACAGTGAAATTGGAGTTTTCCCATTTATAATGATATCAACGTTAATACTTTTTATAAATCCAGAGTATTTAACTAAAGTATTTAAGGTTACAGAAGGTGGAAGCCATAGGCGTGAAAGCCACCAATTAGTAAAATATTTTATTGCTGCTTTTTTACTGCTTCAAATAATTCTTCCATTTCGACATCTGATTTTTAAAGGCTACGTAGATTATAATGGTATTGGACAACGATTTTCATGGCGCATGAAAAGTATGTGTAAAACACCTACAACTGAGGGTATAATTCAATTTTCTGTAATTGACAAAAAAAGCAAAACACAAATAGCTTATTTTCATTTGTTAAATATGGAAAAGCAATTTAAAAAAAGTGGAATTCATGAAAATCTTTATTTAACTAAAAATCAAATAATAAAATTATTATACTATCCGGACCTATTACCTGTTTTCACAAAAAAAATAGAATCTATTATTAGTAATCATACTAGTAAAACCTACAATGTTAACCTAAACTTTATAATAACCGCAAATTGCCATATTAAATTTATGGAAAGATCTTCGCAGCCACTTATTAATACATCAATAGATCTTACTGAGGCCTCAGGCTTTAATAGTAATAAATGGCTAAATAATTTAGAACAAAAACCATGGCGTTTTCATCAATAATATTATTCGTTATATAGAACTTCTAAAACAGTTTGACCCACTGCATTCAAAGTAGTTTTATCAATAATATTCATGTTATCTGAATGTTTATGATGATGCTTGTTGAATCTATTGTGTGTAGTATTATCATACTCAACTATATTAATAGTTGGAATATGAATAATACTATTAATGTATAAATGGTCATCAATAATACCTGGAGTTTTTTCGTCAACAAAAAAATTAGAAAAACCTATTTTTCGGCCCATATTCCATACTTTATCAACAATCCTTGAAGCAAATTTTTCAGAAACACCCTCTCTAGTAAATCTAGCATTTTCGCCTGCAACCATATCTAACAAAATACCATAGTCCGCAAAATAATTTGTTTCATGTGGATTTTTAGACCAATACTGAGAACCAAGACACCAAGAATCCGAATTTGTATTTAGTTCTCCATTAGGCTGCCCTTGGTCTTCAACATCAAAGAAAATAATATCTACGCCTATTTCTAATGGTGAAGTCTGTATTTGGCGTGCAATTTCTAATAGAACACCTACACCACTTCCACCATCATTTGCACCCATAATTGGTTTTGTCACATCTACAACATCATTATCTGCTAAAAATCGAGTATCCCAATGTGCACAAAGTAAAATTCTGGTATAAGATTCTGGATTAAATGAGCCAATTATATTTTTCATATTCATATTTACACCATCATATCTATTTACGACAGCCTCCTGTACTGTAGTACTAGCCCCAAATCTCTGTAGTGTTGTTACTAAATAATTTGCACATTCTTCATGTTCTCTGCTATTAGGAACACGTGGGCCAAAATCAACTTGTTTTTGAATATATGAGTACGCAGAATCAACATTGAATTTTGGAACATTAAGTTTGACAGGAGTAATAGTGATTTGCTTCTTTACTTGTTGCTTATCTACACAAGACAAAAAGAAAAACAGAATGAATAAAATAACACTATTTCGTATAATCCCAATTTGAACCATCTTTTGTATCCTTAATTTCAATATTCAGTTTATTTAAACCATCTCTTATTTTATCAGCCATTTCCCAATTTTTTCTTTCTTTAGCATTAGACCTAATTTCCAAAATTAATTTCATTACATTATTTAATTCGGAATCGGTGCTTTGTTTTTCAATAGGTTGAAGGCCAAAAATACTTATCACATATTTATTGAATAATTTCTTTAGTATTTCAATATCTGAACTCGATAAACTTTGTTTACTTTCATGTGTAGCATTTATTACCTTAACAGCATCAAATAAATGTGACAATACTATTGGGGTATTTAAATCATCATTCATGGCATTATCACACTTGGACTTTAATAATGATATATCTACACTAGATGTGCCGCTAGACTTCAGGTTATTCAATGCTTTTATCCCATTAAATAATCTTAAAAGGCCTTTTTCCGCGGCTTGCAAAGCATCGTTAGAAAAATCGATAGTGCTTCTATAGTGGGCTTGTAAAATAAAAAATCTAATAACCATCGGGTGATAAGCCTGATCTAATTTTTCATGTGTGCCATTAAAGAATTCATCAAGAGTTATAAAATTACCTAAAGATTTTCCCATTTTTTGGCCACCAATGGTAATCATGTTGTTATGCATCCAATATTTAGCTGCTGGCTTTTTATTCGCCGCACAACATTGTGCTATTTCAGCTTCGTGGTGAGGAAAAACTAAATCCATCCCCCCACCATGAATATCAAATTCATCACCTAAATACTTACAGCTCATTGCTGAGCACTCAAGATGCCATCCAGGGAACCCATCGCCCCAAGGAGATGGCCATCGCATAATATGTTCTGTAGATGCTTTTTTCCATAAAGCAAAATCAACTGAATTTTTTTTATCTGACTGACCATCTAAATCTCTACTGTTATCCATTAAATCTTCTATTTTTCGCCTAGATAAAATTCCATAATTGTTAGTTTGATTATATTTTACAACATCAAAATAAACTGACCCATTTACTTCATAAGCAAAACCATTTTCAATGATTTTTTTTATCATTTCTATTTGCTCAATAATATGGCCTGATGCTAATGGTTCTATACTTGGAGTATCTACATTTAATTTATACATAGACTCATGATATTTTTTTGTGTAGAAATGTGCTACCTCCATAGGCTCTATTTGTAAAGCCTTTGCTTTTTCTCCTATTTTATCGGCACCTTCGTCAGCATCATTTAATAAATGTCCAACATCAGTAATATTTCTAACATAGCGCACTTTGTAGCCTAAGTGTTTTAAATATCTAAATAAAATATCGAATGTGATAGCTGGTCTAGCGTGACCTAAATGAGGTTCACCGTATACCGTTGGACCACATACATACATAGTAACAGATTCATGATTAATTGATGTAAATAATTCCTTATTCCCGCTTAAAGTATTATGTATTTTTAAATCTTGCATTTAAATTTTTTATTTCTTATATCTATTCCTCAAATTTAAGATAATATCGCTAACGATTTGTGATAAATTAAAATTTGGCTCCCAGCCCCAATCGTTTCTAGCATGCCTATCATTAATAGAAGAAGGCCAACCCTGTGCCAATGTATCTCTTTCATCTACTTTATATTTTATCTTAAAACTTGGAATATGTTTTTTTATTTCTTCCGCAAGATCATTTGGACTAAAATGACATGAAGATAAATTATAGGAAGTACGGATTTTTATTTTATCAACTTGAGCCTCCATAATACCAATTGTTGCTTGAATAGCATCATTCATATACATCATAGGTAGAGTTCTATCTCTTGATAAAAAACATGTATATTCTTGATGCTTGAGTGCTTCATGAAATATATCCACTGCATAATCAGTTGTTCCACCCCCAGGCATTGACTCCCATCCAATAATACCTGGGTATCTAATACTTCTAATATCTATGCCAAATTTACTATGATAATAGTTACATAAAGTTTCTCCTGCTAATTTACTCACACCATAAATAGTAGTTGGTTCTGTAATTGTGTACTGTGGAACATTATTTTTTGGTGTGCTAGGGCCAAATACAGCTATGGAGCTTGGCCAAAATATTTTTTGAATTTTTTTCTCCTTTGCGAAATTTAAAATATGTAGTAGCCCATTCATATTTAAATCCCACGCCTTATCAATATTTTTTTCTCCTTTTGCTGATAAATATGCGGCCAATAAATAAACATCTGAAATATTATATCTATTAATTATCCTCTCTAATTTTTCTTTATTTAAAACACTACACTCCTCAAAAATAAATTTAGTTGGTGTATCTGGCATTCTTAAATCACTTCCTATCACATTTTCAAAACCAAACTTTTGACCCAACGTCTTAGTTAAAACAGTGCCTATTTGACCATTTGAACCAATAACTAAAATCTTTTTTTGTGATGACATAAATCTGAATATAATTAACAAATATATAATCTATTAATTATCTTTGATTTAAGATGGATAAAAAAATTGAAATTCTATACAATAAATTTGGAAAAGATGATTTAAAAAAACAATTGTGTCAAGAGAATTTTAAAAGGACAACTCTTTCTTTTTACAAATATGTTATAATTGAAAACCCTCTCACTCTACGAAGAAAATTATTCATTGAATGGAATAATTTAAAAATAAAGGGACGAATTTATATTGCAAAAGAAGGGATCAATGCGCAATTATCTTGCCCTAAACCAAANTGNNATAAATTTGTTNANTCTGTTCANTCNATTAANGGTTTTGANGANGTTCCATTTAAAATTGCAGTAGAAGAAAATCAAACATCTTTTTTAAAATTAGTAATCAAAATAAAAAAACAAATCGTCGCAGACGGTTTAAAAGAAAATGAATATGATGTTACCAACGTTGGGACTCATCTTTCCGCAAAAGAATGGAATGATTGTATAAATAATGGGGCCACTGTGGTTGATGTAAGAAATCATTATGAAAGTCGCATTGGTCACTTTAAAGGAGCTATCAAGCCAGATGTTGATACATTTCGAGAAGAATTACCACTAATAAAAGAAAAACTAAAAGACAAAAAAGAGCAGAAAATTTTGCTTTACTGCACAGGGGGAATTCGGTGTGAAAAAACCAGTTCTTATTTAAAACATCATGGATTTAAAGATGTAAACCAATTGTATGGTGGCATTATTGATTATGCTAAACAAATTAAAGAACAGAATCTGGAAAATAAATTTATTGGGAAGAATTTCGTTTTTGATGATAGGCTAGGTGAAAAAATATCTAATGATGTCATTGGGGCCTGTGATCAATGTGGAGACCCTTGTGATGACTACACAAATTGTAATTACGTAGATTGTAATTTGCTTTTTTTACAATGTAAAAAATGTATGGATAATTATCAGGGTTGCTGTACAAACAAATGTCAAGACATGTCAAAACTATCAAAAATAGAACAGAAAAAAATCAGAAAATCTAGGAAAAGAGCATCATTGACCTCATTTAAAAAAAGTATTAGACCGCAAGAAAATATTGCTGAAAGAAAAAGAAAGTCAAGATAATAATTATATTTACAAATAATACTTGAACTATGCCTTTTTATCATAAACTCGGTGACATCCCCAAGAAAAGACACACTGTATTTAAATCAGCTTCAAAAAAACACCGTTATGAAGAACTTTTTGGAACAATTGGTTTTGTTGGGATGTCTTCTTTACTATACCATACCCAAAGACCAACTCAGGTCAAAAAAATCTTAAAACAAGAAAACATACAGCCTAAGATTGTTGTAGATAATAATATAAAATCTAGACTTCTAAAAGGGTTTGATTTACCTAAAGGGAGAGGTTATTTGGAAAGTCGAACACCTATTTTAGTAAATAATGATTGTCATATTTCACTTGCAGCACCAAGTGAATCTATGCTAGATGATTTTTATAAAAACACAGATGCTGATGAATTGATTTTTATTCACAAAGGTTCTGGCACATTAAAAACAATGCTTGGAAATCTAGATTTTTCTTATGGTGATTACCTTTTAATTCCAAGAGGGATTATATACCAAATTGAATTTCATAATGAAGACAATCGACTTTTTATAGTCGAATCTTTTCACCCTATGTATACCCCAAAAAGATATCGAAATCATTTTGGACAATTACTAGAGCACTCACCTTATTGCGAAAGGGATATCCGAAGACCAAAAAATTTAATCACAAAAGACCAAAAAGGCGATTTTTTAATTAAAATAAAAAAAGAAGGAATAATGCATCATGTTATTTATGGAGCTCACCCTTTTGATGTTGTTGGTTGGGATGGATATAATTATCCATATGCTTTTTCAATTCATGACTTTGAACCAATTACTGGAAGAATTCATCAGCCCCCTCCAGTCCATCAAACTTTTGAAACAGATGCATTTGTAGTATGTTCATTTTGTCCTCGTCTATATGACTATCATCCTGACTCAATACCTGCACCCTATAACCACAGCAATATAGATTCTGATGAGGTTCTTTATTATGTTGATGGCGATTTTATGAGTAGAAATCATGTTGAAAAAGGGTATGTTAGTTTGCACCCTGCAGGTATTCCACATGGACCACATCCTGGCGCAATGGAGCGAAGTATCGGTCAAAAAGAAACACAAGAATTGGCTGTGATGGTAGATACTTTCAGGCCACTAAAATTAACTCAAGCAGCAATCAATTTAGATGATGGCAAATATTATAAATCTTGGATAAAATAATGGGAGAAAAACTGAAAAAAATATTTTCTGAAGCACAAGATTTCCTTCCAATTAATGGAACGGATTATGTGGAGTTTTATGTGGGTAATGCTAAGCAGGCAGCTCATTTTTATAAAACAGCATTTGGATTTCAGTCTTTAGCTTATTCGGGGTTAGAAACAGGTGATTCAACTAAAACATCATACGTCTTAGTTCAAGACAAAATCAAAATCATTCTTACAACTCCCATGTCTGGAAATACTGAAATTGAAAACCATATTATAAAGCACGGTGATGGTGTTAGAGTAATTGCTCTTTGGGTTGATGATGCAACAAAAGCATGGGAAGAAACAACTAAACGAGGCGCACAATCTTATATGGAGCCACATAAATTAAAAGACGAAAATGGCATCATAGTTCGTTCTGGTATTCACACATATGGAGATACTGTGCATGTATTTATTGAAAGAGCCAATTATCGTGGAATATTTTTGCCCGGTTTTGTAAAATGGGACTCCACATATAACCCTTCGTCAATTGGATTAAAATATATTGATCATATGGTGGGTAATGTTGGGTGGAATGAAATGAATATTTGGGAAGATTTTTATAGAAATGTAATGGGTTTTGCAAATCTAATCACATTTGATGATAATGATATTTCTACAAAATATACAGCACTGATGAGTAAGGTAATGACAAATGGAAATGGAAGAATAAAATTCCCAATTAACGAACCTGCAAAGGGGGCTAAAAAATCTCAAATTGAAGAATACTTAGAATTTTACAATGGTCCAGGATGCCAGCATATTGCAATTGCAACAAATGATATTATTAAAACTGTAACTGAAATGAATGCTAGAGGGGTAGAGTTTTTACATGTTCCTAAAACATATTATGACACTGTTATAAATCGTGTTGGAGAAATAGATGAAGAAATAACTAAATTACGTGACTTAAGTATTTTGGTTGATCGAGATGAAGAAGGATACCTGCTTCAAATATTTACAAAACCGGTAGAAGATAGGCCCACATTATTTTTTGAAATTATTCAAAGAAAAGGTGCGCAATCATTTGGAAAAGGTAATTTTAAAGCTTTATTTGAAGCAATAGAATTAGAACAACAAAAAAGAGGAACTTTAATTTAAAACTATATGGACCCATTAATAGTAATCATCGCATTAGGAGCAATAATTATTATTTCTCACTTCTTAAATATATACTCTGAAAACACAGGCGTACCATCTGTGTTAATTTTAATATTCTTTGGTGCAATCTTACAACTTGACACACAAATAGCTGCAATATTATTTCCTGAATGGATACTAGATTACGAGTCTACGCATAATAAATCATGGGAGGGTGTGCTTGGAGCTGATAATGTAAAGGCTAATTTATTAGAAATCCTGGGGGTGGGTGGCTTAATTCTTATTTTATTAGAAGCGGCACTAGACCTAAAAATTAATAAAACAATGATTGTCTCATCATCAAAAGCATTTTTTGTTGCATTATTTGGTTTATTGGGTTCATCATTTTTAATGGCATATTTAATTTCATCTATTTTTGCTCCAGAACTAGATTTACTCCACGCATTATTATACTCGGTACCTCTTTCCATTATAAGTAGTGCAATTATTATTCCCAGTATTGAAAGTTTTAATGAAGAAAAAAAAGGTTTTTTAATTTATGAAAGCACCTTTTCTGATGTACTTGGAATATTAATGTTTCAAGTGGTAGTGGGCTCTCTTGCTACAGGAGCTATAATGAGTTCCGGAGAAATAATTGGAAAATTGGTGTTATCAATTCTGTTTTCTATTATTATTAGCATAATCTTAATCTATTTGTTTCAAAAAATCAAAGGACACACAAAATTATTTTTACTTTTTTCTATTTTAATCTTATTATACGCTGTAGCAGAAAAACTTCATCTTTCAGCACTTTTAATTGTGCTAATTTTTGGTATCATCTTGAATAATTATAAGTCCGTTTTTGTAGGGTTTTTGGCGAAAATTATTGAACCTGAAAAAGTAGATGCTATTCAAGATGATTTTAAAATGATTATGAGAGAAAGCGCATTTGTCGTAAGAACCTTTTTCTTCGTCTTATTTGGATACTATGTATCATTTGAATCTTTATTTACAGGATATGGACTAGTTATTTTCTACAGTCTTATACTTTTTGCTGCAATTTATTTTGTTAGATTTATTCTGATTTTCCCAACCTTTAAAGGACGCTACTGGCCAGAAGTTTTTTTATCACCCAGAGGTCTTATTACTATCTTATTATTTTTTCAAATAACCGACCAATATATCTGTGATATGACATGGCATAATCAAGCTGAAGGTGTACTTTTATTTATTATTCTTGGATCAGCATTCACCATGAGTAATGCTCTAATTGGTGTTAAAAAACTAGAAGCAAAGAAATTAAAAGAAGAGAAATTAAAGATTGCAGAAGAACAATCAAAGATACTAAATAAGGAGTGGCTTAAAGATGCGCATAACAAGCAAATGGAAAAGTTAAAAGAAGATACAATTGAGTCAAACGACAAGTTTGAAAATAATGAAGATATCGGCCCACAACAAGATGATTAGGCTATTGTATATACTTTTAACCCATAGAATATTATTATTAACAGAATAGCTGGGAGCATATTCGTAGGGTTAATTTTTTTATATCCTAATAATTTCAAACCAAGAGCAATAATTAAAACCCCTCCCACTGAACTAATATGGTTAATTAATTCTAATGATAAAAAATCTTTGTAATAAAAAACTAAAATAGTAATCCCGCCTTGAAAAATTAACATTGGAAAAATAGAAAACAAAACTCCTATTCCAAAAGTTGATGCTAAAATAATTGAACTAATTCCATCCATTACTGATTTTGTATATAGTATGTCCGGTCTTTTCCCAAGGCCTTCATCAATAGACCCAACAATGGTCATAGATCCCACACAAAAAAGTAAAAATGACGTTAATATAGCATCGGAAAATTTATCATCCTTAATATTAATTCTCTTTTTTAATTTATTTATACATCTTAAAATAGTATTATCTAATTGGATAGACTCTCCGCATGCAGCCCCACCTATAACAGATAAAAACATTAACATAAAATCAGCACTTTTAAGTGCCATGCTAAATCCCAAAACAATAGTAAATAGGCCTATAACAAAAAATATTTTCTTGTTTAATTCTGAACTAATAAATTTTTTGAAGAATAACCCTATAATACTTCCTAAAAGTACCATAGCAACATTAAATAATGTTCCAAATGGAATCATAATAAAATTTATTTATTGTCTAAACCTAATTCATTTAATTGATTTTTATCAATTTTAGAAGGGGCATCTAACATTACATCTCTTCCAGAATTATTTTTGGGAAAAGGAATAAAGTCTCTAATGCTTTCATGTCCACCTAAAAGAGCACATAATCGATCAAAACCAAAAGCAATACCACCATGTGGAGGTGCTCCATATTCAAATGCATCCATTAAAAATCCGAATTGTTCTTTTGCCTCATTTTCAGTAAATCCCAAGTGTTGAAACATAAGGCTTTGTAAATTCTTATCATGTATTCGGATACTCCCCCCTCCAATTTCATTACCATTAAGTACTAAATCATACGCATTTGCTCTAACGTCTCCGGGATTAGTATCAAGTTTTGATATATGGCTTGGCTTAGGAGAGGTAAATGGATGATGCATAGCATGATATCGTTTAATGTCTTCATCCCACTCTAACAAAGGAAAGTCTACAACCCATAGAGGTGCAAAGATGTCAGGGTTTCTAAGACCTAATAATTCTGCTATATATAATCGTAAAGCCGAAAGTGCTTTTCGTGTTTTCTTGGATTCTCCTGCCATAACAAAAATCAAATCTCCTCGAGAAGATTTACACACATCAACCCATCTATTTAGATCTTCTTCTGCAAAGAATTTATCCACTGATGACTTCAAACTACCATCTTCATTGTACTTACAATAAATTAACCCGCTGCCTCCGATTTGAGGAGTTTTAATAAAATCAATGATATTATCTATTTGTTTTCTAGAAAACGATGCGCCACCTTTTACATTAATGCCCACCACCAACTCCGCAGTATCAAAAATTGAAAAATCATTATTTTGACATACATGATTCATTTCAACAAATTTCATATCAAATCTTATATCAGGTTTATCCGAACCATATATTCTAATAGCATCATCATATGTTATTTTTGGAAACTCTCCTATATCTATATTTTTTATTTCCTTTAATAAATGTCGAATAAGTCCTTCGAACATATTTAATATATCTGCTTGTTCAACAAAAGACATTTCACAATCAATCTGTGTAAATTCTGGCTGCCTATCCGCTCTTAAATCTTCATCACGAAAACATTTCACAATTTGATAATACTTATCTATGCCTCCGACCATTAAAAGTTGTTTAAATGTTTGTGGAGACTGAGGCAAAGCATAGAACTCGCCTTGATTCATTCTACTAGGAACTACAAAATCTCTTGCTCCTTCTGGGGTAGACTTAATTAAGTAGGGTGTTTCCACTTCACAAAAACCATTATTATTTAAATATTTTCTTGTTTCAGAAGAAATTTTTGCTCGTAATAAAATATTTTCTTTAATTGGATTACGTCTTATATCTAAATATCTATACTTCATCCTCAACTCATCACCTCCATCTGTTTGGTCTTCAATAGTAAATGGTGGAACTTTAGATTTATTTAAAATACTCAATTCAGCAACTTCCACCTCAATATCACCTGTTAACATTTCCTTATTAACAGAAGTTCTCGCTATTACTTTGCCTTTAATTCTTATTACAAATTCTCTTCNTAGATTTCGAGCCTGATGACAAAGTTCAGAATTAATGTCCATATTAAAAACAAGTTGAGTTATTCCATATCGATCTCTTAAATCAATAAAAGTCATTCCTCCTAAATCCCGAGATTTCTGAACCCATCCAGACATAGTTACTTCCTGTCCAATGTGAATCTTTCTTAACTCCCCGTTGTTTATCGTTCTGTACATAATTAAAATATTATTTCGTGCAAAATTACAAAAATGAAGTAATTAAAGGGTCTCTTGTTTTGATTTTACATAAATTTACAACATATGGTTAATAAAGATGAGTTTTACATGAAAGAGGCTTTAAAAGAAGCAAAAAAAGCATTTTCAGAAGATGAAGTTCCTGTGGGATCTATAATTGTTTATAAAAATACCATTATTGCTAAAGGTTATAATATGTGTGAACGATTATGCGATCCAACTGCACATGCTGAAATGCAAGTTATTACCTCAGCATGTAATTATTTACAATCTAAATACTTGGATAAATGTGTTCTATACACTACTCTTGAGCCATGCTCTATGTGTGCTGGANCACTATTTTGGTCTAAAATAGGTAAGATTATTTATGGTGCACGGGATCCTAAGCAAGGTGCTTTTTTACTAGAGAAAAATCTGCTTCACCCAAAAACAATAGTAAAAGGTGGGGTCCTAATTGGTGAATGTGCATATTTATTAACCTCTTTCTTTGAAAAAAAACGTAAATTGAAAAAAAAATAAAATAATATGTATCCTGAAGAACTTTGTACTCCAATGCGAGAAGAATTAACTAACGCTGGCTTTATAGAATTAAAAACAGCAGACGAGGTAGATAATTTATTTCAAAAAAAAGATGCAACATTTCTGATTTTTGTAAATTCTGTATGTGGTTGTGCAGCAGGAAGTGCAAGGCCCGGTGTTATTGAATCTACATTAAATAATTTAAAACCTGATTATTTTGCAACTGTCTTTGCAGGTCAAGATAAAGAAGCGACACAAAAAGCACGAGAATACATGGACCCCTATCCACCATCATCGCCATCTATAGCATTGTTTAAAAATGGTGAAATTGTACATTTTATTGAAAGACATCAAATAGAGGGTAATTTAAAGCATGTAATCACACATAATTTAACTGAAGCATATAATAAACACTGTTAATTTTTATTTATTATTTTCGGAACCTTAATATAATCACTATTATGATTTGCAGCCTGTTTTAACATAGAGCTTTTAAATTCCGAATTCACAGAAACATCCTTTCTATAAATATTTGTTTTCTCATGAATATGAGTTAGTGGCTCTATATTTTCTGTATTTACTTGATCTAGTGTCTCAATAAAATTTAATATTTTTCTAAAATCTGAAAACATGTTTTTAGCTTCTTTTTCAGAAAAACTTAATTTGGACAATTTTGCTAAATCTTGAATTTTTTTTTCAGTTATTTTCATATTTAATTAATGTTTTATAAATAATATCAAATACTTTATCTTTTAACACCACACTCTCTTTTACTGTCTTAGCAAATGTCTTAATTGGTTTATGCATAATAACTCTTAAAAAGCCTAGCTTAACCCGCAATTTATCCTCAGGATATTTTCTTTTATTATCTACAAAAGTAAGTGGAATTATTGGAATTTGATTGTTAATTGCCAGTTTAAATGCTCCTAGTTTAAATTTTCCTAATATAATTTCTGGCTCCGGCACTCTACCCTCTGGGAACACCACAATACTTATTCCTCTTTTTAATAATCTATCTGCTTTTCTATAAGCATTCACTGATGAAGAAATTTGACCTCTTTCAAAAGTAACCATAGTTTTATTATAGAACCATTCAAAAAATGAGATGTTACTTACATTTTTTTTTCCTAGAAATACAAATGTTCCTGGGAAAATCGCAAATAATAATATAATATCAAACTTAGAAGTGTGATTAGGACAAATAATATAAGCCGATTTTGAATCGATATACGACTCCTTGTGTAATTTATACCAAAATCCATTTAAAAACAGCACTACTCTGCACCAATATTTACAAAAAAGATGAAATAGAGGATATGTTTTTTCAAAAGAGATTAAAATCATACCAAAGGGAGAAAATAAAATTAAACCGAACATGACGGTGAACCATAACCACATTCGCCAAATAAAAAAAATAATTTTTGGTGTTTTCATTATAAAAATAAAATTAGAATTTAATAAATCTATTTTATGTATTTTAGATTTTTATATAAATTTAAAGTATGTCTAGAATCCTAACAGGAATACAAAGCTCTGGAGAACCACACTTAGGAAATGTTTTGGGAGCAATGCTGCCTGCGATTGAAATGTCAAAGTATAATGAATCTTTTTTCTTTATTGCTGACTTACATGCTCTCACAACAATCAAGGATAAAGAATTGCTTAAGAAAAATACATTAACAACTGCAGCTGCTTGGCTGGCATGTGGATTAAATACTGAAACTAATATTTTATATAAACAATCAGATATTCCTCAAGTTACAGAACTTATGTGGTATTTAAATTGTTTAACTCCATACCCAATGCTAGCTAATGCTCATTCATTTAAAGATAAATCTGAACAACTATCTGACATAAATGCGGGGCTATTTACATATCCTGTATTAATGGCAGCAGATATAATTTTATATGATGCTGAAATTGTACCTGTAGGTAAAGACCAAATGCAACATCTGGAAATAACGCGAGACATTGCGAATAAATTTAATTATTTATTTGGAGACACTTTTATAATACCAGAAGCAAAAATAGATGATGTTAATATGATTATTCCTGGAACAGACGGGAGAAAAATGAGCAAATCATATAACAATACTATTAATATTTTTTCTGATGAAAAATCACTAAAAAAACAAATAATGGGTATTGTTACTGATAGTAAAAACTTAGAAGACCCAAAAGACCCAAAAACATGTAATATCTTTCAATTATATAAATTAATTGCATCTGAATCGCAAACGCAAGATTTAATTACTAAATATCAAAAAGGAGGATATGGATATGGGCATGCAAAAAATGAATTATTCGAACTTATAATACATAAATACGAAGCAATCCGCAAACAATTTAAAATCTTAGTTGAAAATCCAAGAGATGTGGAAATAGAACTTGAAAAAGGAGCTCAAAAAGCTCAAAAAGTTGCCAACTCCGTTTTAAAAAAAGTGAAAGCTAATTTAGGTTTAATGTGAACTTAAATAATCTGCAACTCCATCATGTGTGTCTTTCATACCATCATCACCAGGCTTCCAATTAGCTGGACAAACCTCGCCATTAGCTTCATGAAATTGTAACGCATCTAAAATTCTTAATGCTTCATCGACATTCCTACCAAGAGGTAAATTATTAACTAACTGGTGCTGAACCACACCCTCCTTATCAATTAAAAACAACCCTCTATAAGCAATCATACTACCAGAAGCAATTAAATCACCATCTTCATTATAATCATATTCTCCATTCAAAACATCATATGCATCAGAAATCAACTTATCTGAATCTGCAATTAATGGATATGTAATTCCTTGAATACCGCCTTTAGATTTAGGAACCTGCAGCCAACCCCAATGAGTTTCTGCTGTATCTGTTGAACATCCAACTAATTGACAATCTCTTTTTTCAAATTCATGTAATTTATTTTGAAATGCATGAAGCTCTGAAGGACAAACAAAAGTAAAATCCTTTGGGTAAAAAAATAATATTACATATTTATTCCCTATAAATTGCTCTAAAGAAAAATTGTTTACCGAATCACCACCATTAACAATTGCGTCGGCAGTAAAATTTGGGGCTAACCCTCCTACTAATCCCATAGTTTTATTTTTTTAAAATTATTATATCTAAAATAGAGGATGAAGATATATATTTTTATTCAAAGACAAAATAATTTATTGAATAATAAATTTTTCCTTTAAAACACTATTTTGATTTATTATATGTGCACTATACAATCCTGAAGATAAAGACGAAATATCAATCCTCGATTCATTGCTCAAATCAGCTTGACTAAGAACAATTTCTCCAACTAAATTAACGATTTTCAAAGACATTAATTGAGCAGAAATACTCCTTATATTAAGGTTTATATAATCAGTAGCAGGATTAGGGAATAATGATATTGTATAATCGTTATATTCAGATGTAATTAAATTACCATCATCACATATTCCATCTTGATTTTCATCATAAACACATTCGCCAAAACAATCAAATCCAAATTCAGGATATATACATGA
Source organism: Flavobacteriales bacterium (assembly GCA_002707245.1). Classification (GTDB taxonomy): domain Bacteria; phylum Bacteroidota; class Bacteroidia; order Flavobacteriales; family TMED113. The sequence continues at coordinate 606 of PAMG01000018.1, read as the reverse complement.
ATTATCATCTTCTGTTGCATCCGAATTATAATTACATGCATTCAAATCAATACATCCATATATTAAATCATTATTACAGTTAACTAAATTTTGCATCCCAGCATAAGCAATAATCGCTGCTTTTACAGTTTCATGGAATTTCATTATTATCCCACCACCTGTATCAAAAGACCAGGTATGACAATAACTCATAATCGTTCCTATTTCTGGCCCTGGAAGATTGTTATAATCTTGACATTCTCCAGGTAATATCTCCTCTATATTTGTACAATTATCAATAGGACCTTCAGGCCATCCACACCATTGAGTATGCTTAGCACCTAGATTATGTCCTAATTCATGAGCTAGACAATATATGTTCCAAAAAAAATAAGGCACTGGCAACCCCACATACTCATCGACATCTATTAAGTTGCTACTAAAACCATAACCATTCCAAGTGCTTCCTAAGCCATTTAAAAATGCTATACCCCCGGTTCCAGTATTATTTCTTTTAGAAAAAAGATGTGCTAAATCCCTATCAATATTTACAAAATCTTCATTATTTGTCCAATTATCCCGAATAGAGGTTAACATATTTTGGGGTTCTTCAATAAAATTTATATA
>PAMG01000017.1 GCA_002707245.1 Flavobacteriales bacterium | reverse complement strand
CTCGGGCATATCTAATGAGTGGGACCTATGTACTCCAGAAGAATTTGAATCGACAGATGTTTTAATGCATGCTATTATTACAAACCCGGATTATAAAATGCCACAAATAGCACCCGATGGAAATTATTGTCCAAGTACTAGTATATTAAATGAAGAGAATGAGAGTAGATCAATAATTAAATCTATTGATATTCTTGGGCGAGAAGATGATGGTAAAACTTTCTACTTAGAGATTTATGATGATGGTTCAGTAGAAAAAAAATATAACTTAAATAAATAATGATGAAAAAACTTTTCTTTTTATGTGCTTTTCTTTTTATGTCTATGCAAATACAGGCTCAACTATATATGGTTCAAACAGAAACATGCTGGGGTCTTAGTTGTGAAGATGTTATTATTATTCATGCCCCCAACTCTACTGAAGCTACAGTTCAACCCCTAGGCTTTAATTATGATTATGATAATTCTACTCAAGTACAAGCCTGGAATGACTTAAATACTGTTTTGAATAATATTATCTCTGATGGCTATCATGTGTTACCTTTTTCAATTAACGAAACGGAGGGGTGGAACAAGCTAACCTTTTTCTTAGCTATCCCTTGAACTACCGTTGGCTTAACTGAGATTGATTCTTCTGAATTAAGTTTGAGGATAAGCCCTAATCCTGCTAAAGAATACATTAATGTAGAGGTTGATTTTAAAAGTCAGCCTACTGAACTTGTACTTATAAGTGAACAGGGATATATATATTTTAAAAAGGATATATCTAATATATTAAGTGATCAAGAATTTACTGTACACATTTCTAATGTGCCAGCGGGGAAATACCTTGTTACTATAAAAGACAATACACAATACTTAATTCCAAAAAAATTAATTGTTTTTTAAAAAGAAAAAGCCTCATTTGAGGCTTTTATTTTTTAGTTGCGGGGACAGGACTTGAACCTGCGACCTTTGGGTTATGAGCCCAACGAGCTACCAACTGCTCCACCCCGCGGCGTAAATATAATACATATTTTTTTAATGAAACAAATTAAGCGGTATATCATCTTTATCTATATTTGTGCTAATTAATAATAACACGGATGCATAAAGCAGGATTTGTTACTATACTTGGAAATCCAAATGTTGGGAAATCAACTTTGATGAATCAGCTTATGGGAGAGCGGCTTTCTATTATTACACAGAAAGCTCAAACTACAAGACATAGAATACTTGGGGTAATCAGTGAAGAAAATTATCAAATTGTTTTTTCAGACACACCAGGTGTTATTAAGCCTCATCATAATTTACATGAGGCTATGATGAGCTTTGTAAATAATTCGTTAGAAGATGCAGATGTGATATTATATATGGTTGATTGTAGTAAAGAAGAATTAAAAGATGTGCGTTTTTTAGAAAAGATTCAATCATTAAAAACTCCGATTATATTACTTATAAATAAAGTGGATTTAATTGAACAAGCAGCAGTTAATTTATTAATTGATTATTGGTCGAGTAAGTTGCCAAAATCAGTCATTATGCCCATATCTGCTTTGCAAAAGTTTAATATTAGTAAAATAAAGAATGAGATATTGAACCTAATACCAGAATCTCCAGCATATTTTCCAAAAGATACTATGACAGATAAATCGGAGAGATTTATAGTTTCAGAAATAGTGAGAGAGAAAATTTTAGAAAGATACAAGCAAGAGATTCCTTATTCAGTTGAAGTTGTAGTCAATTCATTTCAGAATAAACAAAAAGTGATTGTTATTGATGCAACTATTTATGTTGAACGTGAATCTCAAAAAGCAATTTTATTAGGCAAAAAAGGAGTTGCGATCAATGCAGTAGGCACTTCAGCTAGAAAAACGATGCAAAATTTTTTCAAAAAGAAAATATTTTTAGGTTTGTTTGTTAAAGTAGCTAAAGATTGGAGAAGTAAAAAATCACAATTGAAAAAATTCGGATATAATTAAGCATGAGTAATATAGTTGTAATAGTAGGAAGACCAAATGTTGGAAAATCAACATTGTTCAATAGATTGATTCAAAGAAAACAAGCTATAGTAGATGATGTTAGTGGTGTTACGAGGGATAGGCATTATGCAAGAACAGACTGGAATGGTGTCAAGTTTTCATTAGTTGATACTGGGGGATATACTCAGTCTTCATCAGATACATTTGAAAAAGAAATAAAAAGACATGTGAATTCAGCGATAGAAGAATCTAGTTTAATATTATTTATTGTTGATGTGAAAAGTGGAATAACAGATTTAGATTTTTTTATTTCAAAAATGCTTAAAAAAGAATCTAAGAAAGTATTACTAGTTGTAAATAAAGTAGATGATGGTTTACATTTATCTGATGCAGCCGTATTTTATAAACTAGGATTTGGTGATTATTTTCCAATTTCTTCAATTAGTGGTAGTGGGACAGGAGATTTATTAGATATTGCAGTGACACATTTAGATCCAGAAGAAAAAGATATTGAAGATCAAGTCCCTAAAATTTCTGTTTCAGGAAGACCAAATGTTGGCAAGTCATCTTTGATTAATGCTCTTTTAGGGGAAGAAAAAAATATTGTAACAAATATTCCAGGTACAACTAGAGATTCTATAGATTCTAGGTATAAAAAATTTGGTCATGATTTCGATATTATAGATACTGCAGGCATTAGAAAAAAGAATAAAGTTAATGAAGATATAGAGTACTATTCTGTTTTAAGATCTATTAGATCAATTGAAAATGCAGATGTTGTTTTATTATTAATTGATGCTACCAGAGGATTCGAGGCTCAGGATCAAAAGATATTTGATTTGATTCAAAAAAATAAAAAGGGTGTAGTCCTTGTAGTAAATAAATGGGATTTAATAGATAAAAATAAAATTGATTCAAAAGTTTTTTTAGAAAAAATTAAAGAAAAGATTGCTCCTTTTGTAGATGTTAGCTTAGTATTTATTTCGGTTAAGGATAAGTTAAGGATTTTGAAGGTTGTTGATGAAGCAATGAATACATTTAAAAGAATTAGTTTGAGAATTTCGACAGGTGAATTAAATAGATATTTATTGGATGTTATTGAAAGAACTCCTCCACCTTCAACAAAAGGTAAGTATGTAAAAATTAAATACATAACTCAATTGCCTACTAAAAAACCTACATTTGTTTTTTTCTGTAATTTACCACAGTATATGAAAGAAAGTTATAAGAGATTTTTAGAAAATAAGATTAGAGCAAAATATTGTTTTACTGGTGTACCTATTCAATTATTTTTTAGAAAAAAATAATATTTTTTATAAATTAAATTCGGTTTTTATTTTTTCGATATAATCCAATTTTTCCCAAGGGAATAGTGCGATTTCTTTTTTAGTGTTTTCATCTAATTTATAGATACTTTTTTCAGATTTCCTACCCATATGGCCATATGATGCTGTTGGAGTATATATTGGATCTTTTAAATTGAAGCGTTCTATTATCGCAGATGGTTTTAAGTCAAACAGTTTATTTATTTTTTGACTTATTTCAGAATCTGATAAATTTATATTTGAGGTCCCATATGTGTTGACATAAATACTAATAGGTTCAGCAACTCCAATCGCATAAGCTATTTGTACAAGGATTTCATTAGCAACACCAGCTGCAACTAAATTTTTAGCAACATGTCGTGTTGCGTATGCTGCAGATCTATCTACTTTTGATGGGTCTTTCCCTGAAAAAGCACCGCCACCATGACCTCCCTTTCCACCATAAGTGTCTACAATAATTTTTCTACCAGTAAGACCTGTGTCGCCATGTGGCCCTCCAATAACAAATTTTCCAGTCGGATTAATGTGGATTTTGATTTGATCTGAAAATAATTTTTTTGTTTTTTCTGAGACTCGATTTTTCACTCTCGGTATCACAATATTAATCATATCTTCACGAATTTTTTTAAGCATCATCTCCTCATTTGCAAAATCATCGTGTTGAGTTGAAATAACTATACTGTCTATTTTTTCTGGTATATTTTTTTCGGTGTATTCAATTGTAACTTGTGATTTGGAGTCAGGTCTTAGATAACCTATTAAAGAAGATTCATTTTTTCTAATATCACTTAATTCTTCTAGAATCATGTGAGAGAGACTTAATGAAAGAGGCATATAATTTTCAGATTCATTTGTTGCATATCCAAACATAATGCCCTGGTCACCGGCTCCCTGTTCTTTATGTAGTCCTTTTCCAACTTCTACTCCCTGATTAATATCTGGGGATTGTTTGTCAATATATGTTGTGATTTCACATTCTTGTGCACAGAACAAATATTCCTTTTTTGTATATCCAATATTAACAATTACATCACGTGCAATTTGTATCAAGTCTAGTTCTGCTTTTGATGTAATTTCTCCACTAATAATGATTCTGTTTGTTGTGACTAATGTTTCACATGCCACTTTTGAATTAGGGTCAATTGCAAGATAAGCATCTAAGATAGCATCTGAAACTTGATCAGCTATTTTGTCAGGATGACCCTCTGAAACAGATTCTGAAGTAAATAAATATGACATCTTCGTATATATTTAAGAAAACCAAATATACAATTTTACTTATTTCAATATGAATTATTTAGTTAATTCTAGAAATTTTTCTTCAATTTTATTTTTAAAGTCTTCGGTTTTCTTATTTGCTATAATTGTACCATTATTTATAATAATAATTCTATTACACATAGCTTCAACTTCTTGAATAATATGAGATGATAATAGTATAGTCTTATCTTCTCCAATGGAAGTGATAATTTTTCTAATTTGAATTAATTGTTTTGGGTCTAATCCAGATGTTGGTTCGTCTAAGACAATTAATTCCGGATTATGAATTAATGCTTGAGCAATTCCAACTCTTTGCTGAAAGCCTTTAGATAGGGTTTTTATTTTTTGTGTTTGAACACTTTTTAATGTTGTTAATTCAATTATTTTATCACAATTTTCGTGATCAAGTTTATGTATGTCACAAATAAATTTTAAAAATTCTCGCACATACATTTCAGGATATAAAGGATTCTCTTCTGACAAATACCCAATTTTACGTTGTGTTTCTATTCGATTTTCTAGTGTTTCTTTTTCACAGACTTTAATCAAGCCATTTGTTTGATTGTAGTAGCCAGCAATAATCTTCATTAGAGTAGATTTTCCTGCACCATTAGGTCCTAGGATACCGATAATATCACCAGGATTTGCTTTAAAACTAATTGCATCAAGTGCTTTTTTGTCTCCAAATATTTTTGATATGTTATTGATTTCTAAACTCATAATTAGTCTAATTTATAAATTTTAATTTGTTAAAGTGGTTTTTATCATGAATGAAGATTAACTTTATTCTTTATGAAAGGTGTTATTATAAAGTCTACGGGGAGCCTGTGTCAGGTTTTATCGAAAAACAAACAAATATATTCTTGTAAAATCAAGGGGAAAACGAGATTAATGAATATAGAGTTTACAAATCCAATTGCTGTTGGAGATCATGTTGAATTTAGTTTTGATGAAAAGAATCAAATGGGATTAATCAATAGTATTCAAAAAAGAAAAAATTATATAATTCGAAAATCGGTAAATCTATCTCATAAGAGTCAAGTTATTGCTTCTAATATTGACTTAGCTTTCTTGATTGTTACTCTTGTTAATCCTATTACTTCATTAAATTTTATAGACCGATTTTTAGTACAAGCTCGGGCATATGGTATTGATGCGAAAATAATTTTCAATAAAATAGATTTATATGACAAGAAATTAATGAGTAAAAAAGAAAAGTATCAAAAAATTTATGAAAAAATCGGGTATGAAACGATTGCTACATCTATTCATACAGAAAAAAACCTAGAAAAGATAAAAAAATTACTTGTTAAGAAAGTAACTGTTTTTAGTGGTCATTCAGGAGTTGGTAAAAGTACTTTGGTTAATTTGTTAGAGCCAAATTTATGTTTGAAAACAAAAGATATTTCTGATTATCATGGGCAGGGTGTTCATACGACTACTTATGCAGAAATGTTTCCACTCAGTTTTGGGGGATATATTATAGATACGCCTGGCATCAAAGGATTGGGCTTAGTAGATGTTGATGTGGATTTATTATCTCGATATTTTCCTGAAATGTTTGATGCTAGTCAGAATTGTAAGTTTAAAAATTGTATTCATCTTAATGAACCGGAATGCGCTGTTTTAAATGCATTAAAAAATGGTCAAATTGAAAAATCTAGATATAAAAATTATTTATCGATGTTGGAAAAAAACACGAATTACAGGAAAAATAATTATTAATTATGAGGATAGTGATTCAAAGAGTTAAGTCTGCTAAAGTAATTATTGATAATAGAGAATACTCATCAATTAATAACGGTTTATTATGTTTGGTTGGTTTTTGTGATTCAGATACATTTGTTGATTTTGAATGGGCTACGAATAAAATTAAAAAAATAAAAATATTTAATAATTCTTCGTTAGAACATCTTGGGTTAGACTTAATGATAGTCAGTCAATTTACGCTCTTTGCTAGTCTTAAAAAAGGAAATAAGCCTTCTTGGAGTAAAGCAGCGTCTCCAGAATTAGCAGAAAAATTATATAATGATTTTATTCAAACATGTAAAAATCACATATTAAATCCAATAAAAACAGGAATCTTTGGAGCTGACATGCAAATAGATTTAATTAATGATGGTCCTTTTACTTTGATAATTGATACAAAACGAAAAGAATAATAAACATTTAATCTTGATAATTACCTATAATATTTATCTTGTCAGATAAAGATATGCCACCTGGATTGATTCCTGCTTCACCTTCAGGAATAGACATGTCTAAATTATTAAAGTATTCTTGCCATATAGGTAATGTTTCATTATTAAATTTATATGTCATAGGTTCTAAGTAAAAAAAATCTTGATTATTGTTGGACTGATAAAATATTTCATAAATCAATTCAGAACAATATAGTTTGTCATTGTCAATTTTAAATTCTTCATCGTATTGTTTTCCAAGCAACTTGTATCCAGCATTAATCGCGTTAGATATAAGATGAGAGTATTCAGTTTTCACTCTCCCAACAACTACTTTTGGTTTTTGGTTTTTATTCAAACTTCTATTTAAAAAAACCTCTAATGAGACTGTGTCCACACCATTAGTAAACGCTTCCAAAATATAGTACTGGTTGTTGATTGTCGTTACCATTCCAATGTGTGAAAAATTTAAATTATTAACGCCAGATGTGACTTTTTCAATGCCATCACAAAGAGGGCTAGAATCTAAATCTTGAAATAATAAGTCTCCTTCAACTAACTTAATCGCACTTTTTTCTGTACAGGAAAAACTAGTAGTTATAGTTAGAATAATTAATAAAAAATAAAAATTATTCTGTTTCTGCAAGGATGATTATTTTATTATTAGACATCTCTATACTGCCTCCAAGAATTTGAAAATCTTTTTTCTCATCGTTCATATAAGTTACTTTTATAGTACCCTCATTTAATAATGAAATTACAGGAGCGTGGTTATTTAATATTTCAAATTGACCACTTTTGCCTGGCACTATTACCGATTTCACTTCTTCAGATAGTAAAATATTTTCCAATGTTAAAATTTCAACTTTCATTAGATAGTTAATTATTTGGCTTCCGCAATCATTTTTTCACCTTTTTCAATAGCTTCTTCAATTGTTCCAACTAAATTGAAAGCCGCTTCAGGAAGATGATCTAGCTCTCCGTCCATTATCATGTTAAATCCCTTTATTGTATCCTCAATTCCCACATACACACCTGGTATACCTGTAAATTGTTCTGCTACATGAAAAGGTTGCGATAAAAATCTTGCTACTCTTCTAGCTCTGTGTACAACAGTTTTGTCTTCCTCAGATAATTCATCCATACCCAGAATGGCAATAATGTCTTGTAGTTCTTTGTATCGTTGTAGTATTTCTTTTACTTTTTGCGCACAATTGTAATGTTCATCACCTAATACTTCAGGATTTAATATTCTAGATGTAGAATCTAATGGGTCTACAGCTGGATATATTCCAAGTTCAGCAATTTTTCTAGACAAAACAGTTGTCGCATCTAAATGAGCAAATGTAGTTGCGGGAGCTGGATCGGTTAAATCATCTGCGGGCACATATACTGCTTGTACAGATGTGATTGAACCCTGTTTTGTAGATGTAATACGTTCTTGCATGGCTCCCATTTCAGATGCTAATGTTGGTTGGTATCCAACTGCTGATGGCATTCTACCTAATAGGGCTGAAACTTCAGATCCTGCTTGTGTAAATCTAAAGATATTATCAATGAAAAATAAAATATCCTTCCCCTCTTTTTTTCCATCATTGTTTCCGTCGCCACCACCATCTCTAAAGTATTCTGCTAAAGTAAGTCCAGATAATGCAACTCTAGCACGTGCTCCTGGAGGTTCGTTCATTTGTCCAAAAACTAATGTTGCTTGAGATTTTTTCAATTCATCTTTGTCCACTTTACTCAAATCCCATTTCCCTTCTTTTAAGCCTTTTTCGAACGCTTCCCCATACTTAATTACGCCAGATTCAATCATTTCTCTTAATAAGTCATTTCCTTCTCTGGTTCTTTCACCAACTCCAGCAAAAACAGAAAGTCCATCATGTCCTTTTGCGATATTATTGATTAATTCCATAATTAATACAGTTTTACCTACACCAGCACCACCAAAGAGACCTATTTTTCCACCTTTTGCATAAGGCTCGATTAAGTCAATAACTTTTATTCCAGTAAAAAGCACTTCAGTACTGGTTGATAAGTCTTCAAATGCAGGGGCTGGTCGGTGAATAGGATATCCTCCGTCTTTTGAAACAGACCCAATACCATCAATAGCTTCTCCAACAACATTAAATAATCTACCTTTGATGTCAGTGCCAATTGGCATCAATATAGGGTCGCCTGTTGTGGAGACTTCCATTCCTCTTTTTAGTCCATCTGTGGAGTCCATTGCAACTGCACGTATTGTGTTTTCTCCAACATGTTGTTGGCATTCTACAATAATTTTTTCTCCATTTTCTTTATTGACTTCTAGAGCATCATAAATTTTAGGTAAATCATTATTTGTGTTTTCAAAAACAATATCGATTACCGGTCCTATTATTTGCGATATTTTTCCTGTGTTATTTGACATTGTAAAGTGTTTTAGTTTTTATAATTTTTTTTTTGAAATTAATTGCATCAAAAATACCTATTTATATTTAAATAAGTATGATAAATTTCATAATTTATTTTACTAATTTTGAACATTGTTAAAGCTTTAAATTTTTTAACATTATTTATGAAAATACATAAGGATGTTCACTCATTCAAAAAAATAGAAAAAGCAGTTATTACAACTGGAACTTTCGATGGCGTTCATCGTGGTCATAGTAAAATATTAAACAGATTGATTCAGGTCGGAGAGGATACGAGTTCAGAAACTGTAATTATTACTTTTTTCCCACATCCTCGAATCGTATTGTTTCCTGATCATAATTTAAAATTAATCAATACGATAGATGAAAATATAGAGTTGTTTAAAACATATGGAGTGGATCACTTAATATTTCAAAAATTTGACAAAGATTTTTCCAGAATAACATCGTTAGAATACATAAGAGATATTTTATGTAAACAAATAGGATTAACGGACTTAGTGATAGGCTATAATCATCATTTTGGAAGAAATCGCGAAGGCTCAATTAATAATTTACACGAATATACAGATCTATATGGTTTTAATATACATGAGGTTTCGCCATTTGATTTGAATGGCAAATCTGTGAGTTCTACAAAAATAAGAAATGCGATTAATGAGGGTTCGATAGAATTGGCAAATGATTATTTGGGATATAATTTTAAATTATTTGGAGAAGTGGTTCAAGGACGAGGAGTAGGGTCTAGTATTGGTTTTCCTACAGCTAATATTAGGCTTGAAAATAAAAATAAAATCATTCCAGCAAAAGGTGTTTATGCAGTTAATGTATATTATAATAAAAATAAATTTGGTGGTATGCTAAATATAGGAACAAACCCTACGTTTAATGGCAATGAATTATCTATTGAGGTGCATGTTTTTGACTTTAATCAAGACATATATAATCAAACCCTTCAAATAGAGTTTTGTAAGAGAATAAGGAATGAAAAAAAATTCAATACTATTGATGAATTAAAGCAACAATTGTCAATGGATAAAATAACAGCATTGAATAATTTAGATTAACTTTTCACCTCCATCGAAGTATATGTTATTGAATTATAAGTTTTTCTTTTATTTCTCCTTTTTCACTTTTCATCAATAAAATATAAGAACCCTGAGATAAATTATTAGTATTGATAATTTCTTTTTGTTCAGTTGGTATTTTTGTTAAAATCAATTTTCCAGTGTAATCAAAAAGATGAATTTCATCAACTTTTTCAGAAGATTTTATAGTTATAAAATCTGTCGCTGGATTAGGATAAATATTAATATCAATATCAAAGTTTTCTAAAGACAATGGGGTAAAATCACATGCATCTCCTTCACCGTCACCATCACTATCTAATTGATCAGGATTAGCGGTAAAGACACAATTGTCACATGCATTCCCAACACCATCTCCATCACTATCAGATTGACTTAAGTTAGCGTTGTCAGGACAATTATCTACCCCATCACAATAACTATCTCCATCAGTATCTCCAAAAATACAATCTCCATCACAATCAACAAATATGTCATCAGGATATATACATGAACCATCATCTGCATTTGCATCTTCATTGTAATTATTAGCTAGGTCACATGTACATCCATATACAAAATAATTGATGTCAAAACAATTGTCAAATAAATCTTGAGCCATTATGTCAGCTTCTTTTAGTGCTTCAACCGAAGATAATGGACCATCATTTCCTCTAGCCCAAACAACTCCAACAGTAATGTAATTAACAGCTCCTGGCTCTAAGGTAAATGGTCCAGCAGACTGTAAAAACCTCCTGTCTGCAGGTATATTCCCTTCGGTTGTTTCATCCCAATTTTGAGTAAAATTTGGATCAGTATCTCCAGGGAACATGAAATCACAACTTTCGGATCCTCCATAGCCAGTTCCTCCATATGTCATTGTTGAACCATCAATCCAGTTTCCTCTTAAGTAATTGTAATAATCTTGTGCCACCCCTGGATTCCCATTAACAGTAAAATCGTTATTGTAATAAACAAATTTTGACATAATAATTTGTTCTCCCGCTTCGTCTATTTCACCATCTCTATCATTGTCTATGCCATCATTAGCATCTGCCAAAGGCCCTCTAAAAAAATCTACTCCTATTGCTGGAGGATTTTCACCATATCCAGCAGAAATTCCTTGAGCACCTTCATCAGTGTCATCACCATTATAACAATACCCTAATCCTAAGTCAACATCACAGCCAACATAATCATCATTATAGTTTCCAACATCTGGGTCAACCCACTGTCCAAAATAAGTGTCATTTAATGTTTCTGTAGATCGATTAATAATTTTATAGCTGTAAAATGTCATATCTGATAACTCATCATTTGTTTTATACGCAAATGCTTGTGCTTGTATTTCAACTCCAATAGGAGTCCCGCCAGTTTCTCCGTGATAGTTGCCAGCGTCATTAAAAACCCACCAAATACTTTGATCACCAAATAAATAATCATTTTGAGTGCAATCTCCTTCTGCATCTAAATCATAACCTGGATAATCAGCATTGTTGTATATTCCATCTCCATCTACATCTATGAAGGGTGCTAAATATTCATTTGTTCCATCAAAATCAAAATGGCTGGCCGGCCAATTGCTAATTACTTCAGGGATTTCATAATTAGGAAACATACTTGTTTCATCGCAATCAGGATTAGTTACACAGTCCATGTATGTAACATATGATTCAACATCACTTTTTGTTACCACCCAATGTTGATTATAGTCGTTGCAATCAGAATCTGTAATAGTTCCATAATTATCACTTTCAGTATCTGCATTTAAAGGTCCCGTGTAAAAATCACTACCAGTTTGTCTATACGTCATGGCAGCTATTTTCAAGTTATTCTGATTATCCATACCCCCAATCCATAAGGATCCTGCAAATAAAGAATGAACGCCTTCATCTATTGGGACTTCATATCGTGCATCAGTTAAGTTCCACCACATATCCCCACCACCTAAAATATTTGCTCTAACATTTCCAATATCAAGTTCTGCTGATGATGATGGGTCCATGCAACCACCTCCAATCATTTGTACATTTTGATTATTTGTTTCTGTTAATGTTGTTGAGTTGTCTTTTGCATGTACATTGAATATGCAAAATAAAAATAGAATGGGTAAATATGTTTTCATAAGTAATTAGTTTGAGGTAACTATAAATATAATAGAAATTATCTCGTTTTCAAAAACATACTTATATGATTTTTTTAATCAAATCACTTACTGACTTCATTCTTTTTTCATGTGAGCCTTTAATTATTTTAAAATCATATTTATTTTTTAGTAAATCTTCATGGTACTTTTTAAATAATTCATAACGATTATTTTCATTTTCTCTTAGTGGATCGTATTCCCATTTAAAATCAGGCGAGCATAATATATAAAAACAATTAGGATCTTGGTTGTCTAAAATAAATGAATCACATTGATGATATTTTATTTGACTCCATATTTTTAGCACCTGTAGATTAGTATCACAGATTATGATTTCATTGTCAGATTTTTTTTCTTCTGATTTTAATTGACCTTTTGCAATTTCAATCAAATCTTCATATTTATATTGTCTATTTAGCTTAGTTAGGTATTTTCTTGCGTATTCTTCCACTATTGGCAAGTTATATTTTTTTGCTACAGCTTGACTTATTGTAGTTTTTCCAGATGATTCAGGCCCAGTAAAAACAATTTTTTTCATACTTTATTTTTTTTCCAAGTTTGATATCCATGTATTGCAAATCCAATGTAACAAAAGAATAAAAAACAAAAGAAAAATTCTCCAGTGTATAAATAAAAGAATCCGCTAATAATATCAATCGCTATAAAATACAACCATGATTCTAATATTTTTTTACCGGTCATATACATTGGAATAATATTGAAAGTAAACATTAATGAATCTACAAAAGGCGAGCTATTAATAATATTAATCTCTCTTAGACATAACCATAGTATCACTGTTAATAGTAGTCCCACTATTACCCATTGAGCATGTGTGTTTGTATTCCAACTTGTTATTGTTAGTGAATTTTTTTTACTCTTTTTTTTCCAATTATGCCATCCATATATTGCAGTTCCAATAAAAAAGAATTGCATTATTATTTGTAAAGGCAGTTCAATTATATGAAAGGCAAAAATATTGAATATTGCAGCTATTATTAAAGCCGGCCAGCAAAGAATATTTTCTTTTATTGAGAAAATCACATATATGATACTGAAAAGAACTCCTAAAAATTGGTAAATATTTTCAATAATATAAGAATATATATCTATCATGGTTTTATAATTGCGATGGCCATAAAATATGTTTCAAACTTTTCACAATATACATCATATTTTATAGTCTTTTTTAAATTATGATAGTATCCACAAGTTGTGTGTTTGTCATTCATTTCTTCTATGTGGATATTTTCTTTAAAAGAACAATTAATTCCATTTAATGTTTTATATATTGCTTCTTTCGCACACCAAATAAAATGTAGTGTTTCTTTATTTCCGTTTGATGTTTTTTTTTCTTTTTGATTAATGAATTTTGGAGATATTTCGAGAATATTTTTTTTATAATACTGGATATCTATTCCAATTTTATTTTTACTTCCTATTACCGTGCAATAGTTTTTGGAATGACTAATTGAAATATGTTTAAAAATACTACATGATGGAACTCCATTTTCGGAATAATGTAATTTGACTTTTTTATTTGCTAATTGATTTAGTATTAGTCTTGATGTTATATTTTGTTTTTTTCTATTGTGGTTTTTAAATCTATCTATTTCGTTTGTTTCTTGTTTTGTTGGTTTTAATTGCTTCAAGAGACTATTCATATCTTCTTCTATTTTCCAAATTACAAGAGTGTATTCAGTGTTTTTTTTTATCTTTATTATAGACATAAATTATTATATAGTTTTAGCAAGATAAAATTAAATATATGTATTAACTTTGTGCTTATAAATATTATTTAAATCATGAAAACCAAAATTAAAAATATGAATTTCAAAGTAAAAGATATTAATCTTTCCGATTGGGGGCGAAAAGAAATTAAATTAGCAGAGGCCGAAATGCCTGGGTTAATGATGATTCGTGAAAAATATGCAGGTCAACAACCTTTAAAGGGAGCAAGAATTGCTGGATGTCTACATATGACAATCCAAACAGCAGTTTTAATAGAAACTTTAATTGCGCTGGGAGCTGAAGTTTCTTGGTCGTCATGTAATATTTTTTCAACTCAAGATCATGCAGCTGCAGCTATGGCTGCAGAAAATATTCCAGTATTTGCATGGAAAGGCATGANTGAAGAAGATTTTGATTGGTGTATTGAAAAAACATTNTTTGCATTTAAAGANAATAAGCCANTAAANATGATNTTNGATGATGGNGGTGANTTAACTAATATGGTTTTAGATAATTACCCAGAACTTGTNGNNGGGATNAATGGTNTNANTGAAGAAACNACAACAGGTGTACATAGATTATATGAAAGAGAAAAANANGGAACNTTATCNTTNCCNGCNATTAATGTNAATGANTCTGTGACTAANTCAAAGTTTGACAATAANTATGGTTGTNNNGAGTCNGCNGTTGATNCTATNNGANGAGCNACNGANNTTATGTTNGCTGGNAAANTNGCAACAGTAGCTGGNTATGGNGANGTTGGNAANGGNACAGCNGCNTCNTTNGNNGGTGNTGGNNCACGAGTGATNGTNACAGAAATNGANCCTATNTGNGCTTTNCANGCTNCTATGGANGGNTTTCCTGTNAANAAAATGATTAATGCAGTGCAAGAAAGTGATATAGTAATTACTGCAACAGGAAATAAAAATGTAGTTTCAGAGGAGCATTTTAACTTAATGAAGGATAAAACTATTGTTTGTAACATTGGTCATTTTGATAACGAGATAGATGTTGCATGGTTAAATGCTAATGCAGAAAAAGAAGAAATAAAGCCGCAGGTTGATTTATATACATTGAAAAATGGCAAACAAATTATCTTACTTGCAGAAGGTCGGCTAGTGAATTTAGGTTGTGCTACTGGTCATCCTTCTTTTGTTATGTCAAATTCTTTTACAAATCAGGTTTTGGCTCAAATAGAATTGTGGGAAAACGTAAATAAGTATGAAAATAAAGTATATGTTTTACCTAAGCATTTAGATGAATTGGTTGCTAAGTTTCATCTTGATAAATTAGGGGTGGAGCTTGAGGAACTAAGTGATGAGCAAGCAGAATACATTAGCGTCCCTAAGCTAGGTCCTTTTAAAAATGATGCTTACCGGTATTAATTTGTAATGTATAGCATTGTGCCATCAAAATAAGTATTATACCTTTTTAAAGCTTGGTTAGCTGGTCCTTCTGATACGGATCCGTCTATTATAACAAATTGAGAATTACAACAATTGCAAAATAAAATAGGGTCATTTATACTTTGACCAGAGACAACGCATTCTGAGTTCATCTCGAATGTGCATGATTTATCATATGCTATGAACTCATCCATTCCTTGTACTAGAATGATTCCTCCAATTCCACCAGCCAAATATTCATATCCCCATAGATTCTCATAAATATTGTTGTAAAGAGGCATTGTGATGGGTATCTCTAAATACACATTTGTTTCTGGAAAATTATTTTCAGAATCAATTCCACAGCCAATTACGCTGATGAAAATTATAAATACGCATATTTTCAAATAATTCATTGTGTTTTGTAAATATACTTAATTAGTGAAGATGTTTTGGTAAATCTGTTATTTTCTTCTATATTTGGTCCATTAAAAATTGGAATAATTTTATATCCTATAAATAACCGTTATATGCATAGAAATATTATACTATTTATTGTTGTCCTCTTAGCAACTTCTTTTGGGGTTTTTGCCCAGAGTGGTACCTTAAAAGGAAAGGTGAGTGACGCAATGACAGGTGAGACAATACCAATGGCCAATGTTGTCATTAAATTAGATGGTGCAACTGTTATTGGTGGTGCTTCCGATTTTGATGGTAATTATACAATTAAGCCAATTAATCCTGGAACTTACTCAGTGGAAGTGTCGTTTATTGGCTATTCAACAGTGATACAAAATAATGTATTAATATCTCCAAATAAAATCACGTTTGTAGATTATGAATTACAAGTTAGTACAAATGAGTTAACAGAGGTTCAGGTTATAGAATATGATGTTCCTTTAATTGATGCAGATAAATCTGGTTCTACAAAAACTGCTGAACAAATTACATCTTTACCAACCAGAAATGTTCAAAATGTAGCAGCTACTACTGCGGGTATTTATCAATCAGACACAGAAGGTTCAATTAATGTAAGAGGTTCTAGAAGTAATGCAACATCGTATTATATAGATGGTATTAAGATTACGGGAAGCAGTAATGTTTTGCCTCAGTCAGCTATTGATCAAATGACCGTTGTGACAGGTGGTTTGCCAGCTCAATATGGTGATGCAACAGGAGGTATAATTAGTATTACTACTAGAGGTCCATCTAGAATTACAAAAGGAGGTTTTGAAATAGGATCTTCACAATTAACAGACCCGTATAATCACAATTTAATTGGATTTAATTTGTCAGGCCCAATATGGCGAAAAAAAGATGCAGATAGAACACCTATATTAGGTTATTTAATTACAGGAGAATATAATCATAAATTAGACCCAGATCCTTCTGCTATAGGAGTTCCTGCATTAAAATCAGATGTGTTGTCTGAAATTCAAGAGCATCCACTAGAGTTTATTGGAACACCTACTTATGGTGATTATGCTTCTAGTTATTCTTTGAACTCTGCAGAACAACTTACTGCTGATGATTGGACTATTGAAGATGTTAAAAAGAATTTAAGTGATGAAAAATTACAATTACAAGGTAAGTTAGACGCTCGTATTACAAAAGATATTAATTTCACAATTGGTGGTAATTTTTCACACCATGTAGATATGGGTAGTTCATTATGGTGGAGAAAACAATTATTAAATTTTGATAATAATCGTCAATACACCAGAGATAACTATAATTTCTATGCTAGAATTCAACATAAACTAAGCGGTGATGATGCAGAAGCTAGTGTCAAGAATGTGTTTTATACTCTTCAAGCAGATTATTCTAGATATGATTCTAAGTTAGAAAATCCAAGACATGGAAAAGATTATTTTTCTTATGGATATGTAGGGAAATTTACTCCTGAGATAGATGATACTACATTTACAAATACTGCTTTTTGGAATTGGGACACATACGATGTGTATGTGTTGGATCAAAATGGAAATAGAATTCCTGTGGATATAAATGCTGATGGATTTCAAGATGTTGATGATAATGGAAATTTATTGTGGCAACAAGAAACACAAACAGGTGTGTTATTGCAAGAACATGTGACTTTAGATTTTGAAGCATCTGATGCTAATCCATTGTTATCAAATTATACTCAAGATTATTATGATTTTTTTCATGAGTATATGCCAAATCAAAACCCTACCCAGGAACATGTTCGTTTTAGTTCACTAATGAATGGTGATGCACCACCGGATGTGTATGGTTTATGGTGGAATACAGGTTATCCTAATTATTTTGTTTATGATTACAGTGAACAAAAGCAAACGTTTTCAGGTTCTGCCTCTGCTGATGTTGGTAATCATTCATTACTTTTTGGATTTGAATATGAAAAGAAAAAGGAAAGATATTATAGAGTATATACACCTGCTTTATGGAGTACAGCAAGACAATTAGCTAATCAACATTTGATTAATCCTCAGTATTATGTTGATGATCAAGTACAATGGGATTTCGATGAAGATGTATTAATTTTTTCAACTTTTTATGATGTAGATCCTGAGAATGAAAACTATTCCACTTTTGCTCAAAATTTAAGAGAAGAGTTAGGTATAGATATTAATGAATATGTATATGTTGATGAATGGGATCCGGATGTGTTTTCTATAGACATGTTTGCAGCTGATGAACTACTTCAAGGTGATTATTTAAATTTATATTATTATGGATATGATCATACAGGAAGTGAAATAGATGAACGTGTTTCATTTGATGATTTTTTAAATGAAAAAGATGAAAATGGAGATTATACAAGAAGAGTTTCTCCTTTTGAGCCTTTATATTCTGCTGCCTATATTCAAGATAAATTTGCTTTTGAAGATATTGTGTTTAATGTTGGATTACGTATAGATAGATATGATGCAAATCAAGAAGTTTTGAAAGATAAGTATTCATTATATCCCACTAGAACAGCGGGAGAGGTTGATCCAAGCTTAAATCCCACGGTTAATCCTAATTCACCATCTCATCCTTCAAATATAGGTGATAATTTTGTGGTGTACGCTAATTCTATTACAGATCAAACTCAAATTACAGGATATCGTGATGGTGACAATTGGTATGATGCAACAGGATTACCAGTAACGGACCCATCTGTTTTAAGTATGGGGAGTGNAGTTATTCCATTTTTACAAAATCCAGATCATTTATCAGATCCTAATAAAGGTTTGACTGGAGATGCTTTTGAAGATTATACACCTGCTATATCAGTGATGCCTAGAATATCATTTAATTTCCCTATTTCTGATGAAGCTATGTTTTTTGCTCATTATGATATTTTGACACAGCGACCACCATCAGATAATATTATGAATCCATTTGATTATCTATTTCTAGAAGCCAACACTTATGAAGTAGCAAACCCTAATTTATTGCCAGAACAAACAACAGATTATGAGGTTGGGTTTACCCNGGCATTAACGGGACACTCAGCAATTACATTCTCGGCATTTTACAGAGAGTTGAGTGATATGATTCAAGCAGCCCGTGTTACTGAAGCATATCCAATGACGTATACACATTTTGATAATATTGATTTTGGTAATGTGAAAGGATTTTCATTTGGCTATGATTTAAGAAGAAGAAAAAATATGTCATTAACTGCAAATTACACTTTGCAATTTGCAGATGGATCAGGTTCTTCAGCTACGACAGCTCAACAATTAGTTAATGATGGTTTTCCAAATCTAAGAACCACACTTCCTTTAGATTTTGACCAAAGACACAATTTAAGTGCTAATATCGATTACCGTTACGGAAGTGGATCAAAGTATAATGGACCTGTTCTTTTTGGAAAACAAATATTAGAGAATTTTGGTGCAAATTTTGTTTTTGCAGCGGGTTCAGGAACTCCATATAGTCAACANTCTAATATTTTAGCACAAGCTATGTTTGGTGTTAATACTAGAGATGTGTTAGAAGGAAGCGTGAATGGNGCACGTAAGCCTTGGACATTTAGAACAGATGTTAGGTTTGATAAAACATTTAAGTTTAAAATGACAGAAAAAAGAACTTTGAATATGGAGGTATATGTTCAAATTGAGAATTTATTTAATGCAGATAATATTGTAGGTGTTTATCGGTATACAGGTAATCCAGATGATGATGGTTATCTGTCTTCAGCNGAAGGACAACAATATGTTTCTCAGCAAGTTAATCCNCTCGCTTTTTATGATCAGTATGATGTGAANGTAAATCATCCAGATAACTATACAAGGCCAAGATTAATTAAATTAGGAATGCAAGTAAACTTTTAGATATATGAAAAATTATTTAGTTTCAACGTTAGTTATTATTTTCATTGGGTTTTTTAATTCTACTGCGAAGGAAAATGTTCCAAACCCAAATGACTCTGATACTAATAATTATAGAATTATTGCTGCTGGGTGTTTAGCAGCTACAGCTCAGACGGAATTAAATGTGAATAATGTTCGTACTACTATTTTAGCAGGAGGTGACATGTGGTGGGATTTAGATAATGGTAAATATGAAATACCAAATGGAGGTGGTAAACATTCGATGTTTGCTGGTGCATTATGGATTGGTGGATTGGACGACCAAGGTAATCTAAAGGTTGCTGGTATGACTTATAGACAAGATGGTAATGACTTTTGGCCAGGACCATTAAATGCAGATGTTGCTAGTGATGACTATGGAACAATTGGTGCTGATGTTTGTTCAGATTTTGACAAACATTTTGTTGTTACAAGACAAGAAGTTGAAGATTATGTAGGATATAACACTTGTTTGTCAGATCCAAATTGTGATGTTTCTGTTTCCTATCCAAATTATACTCAAGCTCCAATTATTTCCGATTGGCCTGCTAGTAGAGTTGATGTTGATGGAACATTTGATTATTTAGCTCCTTTTGAAGATGTTAATGCTGATGGAATATATACAGTTGGAATCGATTATCCAGGATATGATTTAGAGGGTGTTAAAGATTGTAAGAGTGATGATGTTTTATTTGGAGATCAAACACTTTGGTGGGTATTTAATGACAATGGTAATATACATACTGAAACGGGATCAGAATCAGCAATAGGTCTTGAGATACAAGCTCAAGCTTTTGGATTTACAACTAATGATGAGATTAATAATATGACTTTTTATAGTTATAAAATTATTAATCGTTCTTCTTCCGTTTTAAATGAAGCTTATTTCGGTCAATGGGTTGACCCTGACTTAGGAAATTATCAAGATGACTATGTTGGTTGTGATGTTAGTTTAGGTTTAGGATATTGTTATAATGGAGATGCGGATGATGATGGAACTGCAGGATATAATTATGATTCAGATGACCCTCCTCCGGCAATTGGTGTAGACTTTTTTAGAGGTCCTTTAGCTGATATTGGAGATGGAGTTGATAATGACAAAGATGGCGTTATAGATGAAGAAGGTGAACAAATTATCATGTCTAAGTTTGTTTATTATAATAATGACTTTTCCGATTTTGGAAATCCGGAAAATGCTACTCATTATTACGGATANTTAAAAGGTATATGGAAAAATGGACAGCCTATGACTTATGGTGGTACAGGATGGGAGTCGTCTAACCCAGAATGTAATTTCATGTTTCCAGATGATACAGATCCGGACTTTTCTCCTTTATATGGTTCTTGGACAGAGATTACTGCTGGGAATGATCCTGCAGATAGACGATTTTTACAATCGGCAGGTCCTTTTACTTTAGAACCAGGTGCAGTTAACTATATAACTACTGGTGTAGTTTGGGCAAGAGCTTCAGAAGGTAATAATTTTGCATCTGTTGAATTGATGAAGATAGCAGATAATAAAGCACAAACATTATTTGATATTTGTTTTGAGGTTATTGATGGACCAAGTGCTCCAGATATTAATTTTGTTGAATTAGACGAAAAGATTATTATCAATCTTACAAATGCTGAAAATTCAAATAATTATGCAAATCAATATGTTGAACAAGATCCGTTTATATCTAATGTTTTACAAGTAGAAGTAATTGGTTATTCTTATGATACTATTATTAATTCAGAAGGACAAGAAGTATTGGTTAATCCATCTCCTATTTATAATGATAGTAACTTGCCTATTGATAAAAACTATAAATTTGAAGGGTACCAAGTATTTCAATTAAGAGATGCAACTGTTACTTCTAATGATTTATATAATCCTGACAAGGCTTTTATGGTTTATCAGTGTGATGTAGAAAACTATAGGACTGCAGATGGTGAAATAGTTTCTATACCAACAGAAGATGCGACACCTATTGCGAACTTAGTTAATTATTCTTTAGATGAAAGTATTGGTCCAAATGTTTATCTACCTCAAAATATGACATTAGGAGCTGCTAATTCAGGTATTAATAATTCCTTCATGATAACAGAGGATAGATTTGCTACAGGTGATCCAGGTTTAATTAATAATAAGCCATACTATTACATGGCTATTGCATATGCATACAATGAGTATATCCCTTATTCTCCTGAAGTTGCATTTACTGCATCTAGTCCATATACAGCAAGTAATGCGGGACAGAAAAAACCTTATTTAGCAGGTAGAAAAAATATTAAAACATATACTATTATACCACATAAAATAGAATCTTTTGGTGATGTACCTACGGCTTCTTATGGTGCGATGCCTGCACAAACTGGTCTTGCTGGTAGAGGAAATGGTGGTAATTTCTTAGAAATAACTGCAGCTTCTAGAAATGAAATTGCAACAAATTTCTTTGCACGAGAATTATCATATAAAATGAATTCTGGTCCAGCTATGATTAGTGTAGTGGATCCATTATCTGTTCCAGATGCAGACTTTGTTTTTAAAGTTATTGATGTAGAAGTAGATAATGATGGTGTTTTAACTAATGCTAAGTGGTCTTTAACTAAAATTGAAAATGGTGATAGTGTTACTGTGGAATCTCAAAATTCATTAATAGATAATGCACAGCAAATTCTTTCTGATTGGGGTCTTGGGGTTACTTTTAAATCTATTCCATCTTTAGAATCAGGTTTAGTCGATAATTTAGGATGTTTAAGTTGTTCTGGTTGGTTTACCGTTACTAATTCTGAATTAGAAGAAATTATTTGGACTGCTATGGATAATGGAAGTACAGCTGATAATATTTCAGAAGTTGTTAATAGTGACGAATACCAAGATTTAGCAACTAGTACGTTGTGGGTATATCCAACACCCGATGTGGATGATGTTTGGCAGTTTGTGCCGTTTATGAGACCATTAGATTGGGTAAGGTCTGGTAATAATTCATTTTCAGAAAGTGATGGAGTATTAGCACCTTATCATTATTATGGAGATATTTCTGTGAATGGGACTCAACTTAATTCAACAGGAACCACGGATCAACAAACACCATTAGATCCAAATGGTATTCATGAAGGTCAAGCATTGGTTCCTTATAAACTAGTTAGTACTGATTATAGAGGAAGAGTTGGAGCTTCTACAACAACTAATGTTATTAATTTTATAGATACTGTTGGTGGAGGATTGGCATGGTATGATTGGAAAACGGAATCTTCATTAGATAACTTAAATAATGTTGATGTAGTTTTAACATCTAATAAAGATTTATGGACAAGATGTCCTGTTCTTGATATGTCCGAGGGTGCTTTAGAGTGGGTCGGACAAGGTGACCCAGTAGATCAATCGAATGGTGTTACATGGCCTTTCGGAACATCTCCAAGTTCTAGTAGTTACCCATGGGCAAGTTCAAGTTCAGGTGCTATTGAATTAACTCCAACTGGAGAAAATGAAACTTCTTTTAATGATGGTGATGGAGCAAGTAAATGGGACTTGCGACTCGCTCCAAATGTTGATAAAGATGGTAACTCAGATGGAACAGGTTCTGGTTTTAATTCTGAAAATGGTTGGGGTTGGTTCCCTGGTTATGCTGTTGATGTATCAACGGGGAAACGATTAAATTTAATGTTTTCAGAGAACTCATCTTTAGGAAATTTACATAATGGAAATGATATGATATATAACCCAACATCATATTTATTTGATTATGGTACATCAAATACTGTTGGTTTTGGGAATATGGATGATATAACTACTGTTACTATGAATGGTGGACATGCAGTATTTGTATTAGATACGGAATATCAAGGTGATAATCCTGAGGATAACCCTCATTATGCTTCATATACTGGTAGTAGTGAAAATAATGCTTGGAATAGTTTAAGAAAAAAACAAGTTATACCACATATACAGTGGGTTGGTAATTGGTGGGCAAATCCTGATAAAAACTGGTTGCCAGAAAATGATGATATTGTAATTAGAGCACGTGTGCAGGAAAATTATGGATATAGAGATAGGGTTGTAGAATTTACTAATGTTATTGATTCAGAAGAGTTAGTGATTCAAACTTCAGCTGATATTGATGAAGATGGAGACTTTAACTGGTTAGATGAAGATATGGATGGAGATGGTACACTTAATTTCGCAGATGCTGATACTGATGGTGATGGTCTTGAAAATACTGACGACCCCTATCCAAATGGATGTGAGGGACCAACTCCAGCAGACTGTTTTGAGGTGATTGTGACTCCTGGTAGTACTGCTGTTGAACCAATAAATGAAGGTTATCCATATTATAGATTTAATTCTGCAGACATCTTTACTATATTAGATGATGCAGAAACTAAAAAGGCTGGCCTCGAACAGGTTAATGTTGTCCCAAATCCTTACTATGGTGCCTCTGGTTACGAAACAGGTCAAGTAGATAATAGGGTAAAGATTACAAATTTACCAAAGGAATGTACAATTTCTATTTACACAATTAATGGAAATCTAATTAGACAAATCCAAAAGGACAATCAAGATCCAGCAATTGAATGGGATTTGAAAAACAATTATGGAATTCCAATTGCATCGGGAATGTATATCATTCATATTGATGCCGGAGATGTTGGTGAAAAAGTACTTAAGTGGTTTGGAGCATTAAGACCAACAGATTTAGATAGTTTCTAAAATTAAAATATGATTAATAAAATGACATTTATGGAAATTAGAACAAAAAAAATACTATTTATATGTTTATTTAGTTTAATATCCTTTTCTCTTGTAATAGCTAATGATGGAGATGAACGAACAGGGCAAGCAGGAGCATCAGAATTGCTTATTAATCCTTGGTCTCAGAGTTCTGGGATGGCTGGTGCAAATACAGCAGGTGTAAGAGGATTAGAAAGTGCATTTTTAAATGTAGCAGGTCTTACAGGAATAGAAGGAACAGAATTAATATTTTCTCATGCTTCTTGGTTTGCAGATATTTCTATTAATGCTTTTGGTTTTGGTCAGAAAGTAGGAGATGATGGTGTGATGGCATTAACAATTATGTCTTTAGATTTTGGTGATATTGAAAGAACTACATATGAAAATCCAGATGGCGGGATTGGTACTTATTCAGCTCAATTTATGAATATTGCACTTTC
>PAMG01000016.1 GCA_002707245.1 Flavobacteriales bacterium | reverse complement strand
CAAGAATTTGGATTTCCGTTAGTTATTAGGCCATCTTTTACGCTTGGTGGTACTGGTGCTACTTTTGTCTTTGAAAAAGAAGAGTTTGAAGCAGCTTTAAACAAAGGGCTGCATGCATCCCCTATACATGAGGTTTTAATTGATAAAGCCTTATTAGGCTGGAAAGAATATGAATTGGAGCTATTAAGAGATAATAATGACAATGTGATTATTATTTGTTCTATAGAAAACATGGACCCTATGGGCATACATACTGGGGATTCTATCACTGTCGCACCTGCGATGACTCTATCAGATACTTGTTACCAAAAGATGCGTGATTTGGCAATAAAAATGATGCGTTCAATAGGTGATTTTGCTGGAGGATGTAATGTTCAATTTGCAGTGAGTCCAGATGAGAAAGAAGATATAGTTGCAATAGAAATTAATCCTAGGGTATCTAGGTCGTCAGCATTGGCATCTAAAGCAACAGGTTATCCTATTGCAAAAATTGCAGCTAAATTATCTATTGGTTATCAATTACATGAGTTGAAAAATCAAATTACCAAAACAACTTCTGCTTATTTTGAGCCCACATTAGATTATGTTATAGTTAAAATACCACGTTGGAATTTTGATAAATTTCCAGGGTGTGACAGTTTATTAGGGCTTCAAATGAAGTCAGTCGGAGAAGTTATGGCTATAGGTAGATCTTTTCAAGAAGCTTTGCAAAAAGCATGTCAATCATTAGAAATTAAAAGAAATGGACTGGGTGCAGATGGTAAAACTTGGACTAATCAAGATTCTATATTACAATCTCTTCAAAAGCCATCTTGGGATAGAGTTTTTAGAATATATGATGCGTTAAAAATTGGTATTCCTATTAAAAGAATTAAACAAATTACAGGAATAGATGATTGGTTTTTACGAGAAATTGAGGAGCTTATTTTAATAGAAAATCAAATTTCAACATTTGATATTGAATCTATGTCACCCGAATTGTTATTAGAAGCTAAAATGAAAGGTTTTGCTGATCGACAAATAGCACATTTACTAGGCACTTTAGAGAGTAAGGTTTTTGCTTTAAGACAAAAGTATGATATACAACGTGTTTATAAATTAGTTGATACTTGTGCTGCAGAGTTTCAGGCACAAACTCCATATTATTATTCAACTTTTGAAAGGAAAATTACATATCCAAATGGAGAAACTTATGCCGAAAATGAAAGTACTGTGACTACTAATAAAAAGGTTATAGTTTTGGGTTCAGGTCCTAATAGAATTGGGCAAGGAATTGAATTTGATTATTGTTGTGTGCATGGTGTTTTAGCAGCAAAAGAATTAGGTTATGAAACCATTATGATTAATTGTAATCCAGAAACTGTTTCTACTGATTTTGATACTGCAAATAAATTATATTTTGAGCCTGTGTTTTGGGAACATATTTATNATATTATTAATTATGAAAAGCCAGAGGGTGTAATTGTTCAGCTAGGTGGTCAAACTGCACTGAAATTAGCAGAAAAACTACATAAGTATAATATTAAAATTATGGGATCTAGTTTTAATTCTTTAGATATTGCAGAGGATAGAGGTCGTTTTTCGGAAACTCTGAAGAAAATTGGTGTACCTTATCCTGAGTTTGGTGTTGCTACTACTGCAGATGAAGCCTCAGAATTAGCAAAAACTCTTTCTTTTCCTATTTTAGTCAGACCTTCTTATGTTTTAGGTGGTCAAGGTATGAAAATAGTGATTAATGATACTGACCTAGAACATCATGTGGTAAATCTTTTAAAAAGTATTCCTGGAAATCATATTTTGTTGGATCATTATCTAGAAAAAGCAATAGAAGTAGAAGCTGATGCAATTTGTGATGGCCAAAATGTATATATCATAGGTATTATGGAANACATTGAACCTTGTGGGATACATTCTGGCGATTCAAATGCTGTGTTACCACCATTTAATTTAAAAGATGATATTTTAGAAAAAATTGCTAGCTATACTAAAAAGATAGCACTAGCGTTGAATACGGTAGGGTTAATCAATGTACAATTTGCAATTAAAGATGATGAGGCTTATGTTATTGAAGCAAACCCAAGAGCATCTAGAACAGTTCCTTTTATAGCAAAAGCATTTCAAGAGCCTTACATTAATTATGCCACTAAAGTAATGCTTGGCCATAATACATTAGATGATTTTGAATTTAAACCAGTTAAAAAAGGTTATGCTATTAAAGTTCCAATCTTCTCATTTGATAAATTTCCAAATGTAAATAAAGAGTTGGGGCCTGAAATGAAATCTACTGGTGAAATAATTTATTTTATTTCAACTTTAGAAGATCCATTTTTTGTAAAAGTCTATTCAGAACGCAACTTATATTTAAGTAAATAATCTTATGTATACCTTATTTCAGGTTATCCTATATGCTATATTATTATACTTTTTGTTTATAACTTTGATTCCTATTTTAGCTCGTTTTTTTTTCAAGCGTTGGGTTAATAAAGTTCAAAAAGATTTACATAAACACTCAAAAAAGAAAAAGAAAGAGAATTACACAAAATACCATGAGGGTAATACTGAAGTTTCATATAAAAAAGACAAAAATATTGATCCAGGTGGCGAATATGTAGATTTTGAAGAATTTAATAATGATTAATAAAAAATGATTAATAACATAAAATTTGATGTCACTCATTTATTTGCAATAATTTTATTTGCTTTTATTACTGTTTTTTATTGTTTTCCAATGTTAAATGGTGAAAAAATTAATCAAAGTGATTATAAGCAGTTTTTAGGAATGTCTCAAGAGATTATTGATTATCGTGAAACAACAGGTGATGAGGCACTATGGACAAATTCTATGTTTGGTGGTATGCCTGCTTATCAAATATCAGTCCATTATCCAAATAATATACTAGTTCATATTGATCAATTTTTTCAACTTTATTTACCTAGACCTGTAGGTATTATGTTTTTATATTTTTTAGGCTTTTATATATTTATGTTGTCCTTGAAAATTAAACCAGATATTTCTATTTTGGGTGCACTGGCATTTGGTTTTTCCTCATACTTATTTATTATTCTAGAAGCAGGACATAATACTAAGGCACACGCTATTGCATATGTAGCACCTTGTGTAGCAAGTATGGTATATTGTTTTAATCAAGAAAAAACAGATAAGTGGTATAGGTTAGGGAGTTTCTTTTTTGCCTTTTTAGCTTTAGGTTTACATTTAAGAGCGAATCATCTTCAAATTACATACTATTTGCTTTTTATTCTTTTTGCAATTTGGATGTATTATTTGTTTTCAGCTTTTTCTAAATCTATAAAAAATCGATTTTTCAAATCAACCTTGATTTTTTTTATTGCAGGATTAATGGCAATTTCTATTAATCTTGGTAACATCTGGTCTACCTATGAGTATAGTAAATATACGATAAGGGGAGATTCAGAATTAATACAAGATTCAGGTGATGTTAAGTCCGGTCTTGATAAAGATTATGCAACTGCTTGGAGTTATGGGAAAATAGAAACATTTAATTTATTGTTTCCAAATTTTGTAGGAGGTTCTTCACATGCTAAAGTATCAGAAGATTCAAATTTATATCAGGCTTTAAGAAGTAATGGTGTAAGTGCAAAAAATAGTCGTCAATTTATTGAATCAGCTCCCATTTACTTTGGTCCTCAAAGTTTCACATCAGGACCTGTCTACATGGGCGCAGTGATTTGGCTACTTTTTTTTATTTCATTGTTTGTGGTAAAAAAGCCTATTAAGTGGGTGTTTTTTTCATTAATTTTATTGTCTTTTATACTTGCTTGGGGTAAATACTTTCCTCTTGTTACTAATTTTCTATTAGATTATTTTCCACTATATAATAAATTTAGAACAGTTTCTATGATTTTGGTTATAGCAGAATTTGCTGTTCCAACTTTGGCCATATTAGGATTGCATTATTTGATTAATTCTGAGGAGAATAAAGTGTTGAAGGAAAGAGCTGTATTTTTTTCAGCAACAATTTTAATAGGGATATCTATTTTCTTTTTAGTATTTGGTAATTTGTTATTTGACTTTAAGGGGATGGGGGATGCTCAATATCCTTCATGGTTTTTAAATGCATTAATAGAGGATAGACAGAATTTATTTAAAAGGGATATCTATAGATCTTTATTTTTCATATCTATCGTTTCAGTATTGCTTTTTTATATGATACGTCATAATTTACAGCGTAAAAGTATCTTAGTCTATATGTTAGGGTTCATTATTATAGCTGATATGTGGTTTGTTAATAAGCGTTATTTAAATGCGGATGACTTTGTGAGTAAAACTAAAGTTGAGCAACCTTTTAAAGCTCAGTTTTTTGATAATACTATTAAACAAGACACTAGTGTTTATAGAGTTTATAATTTGAATGAACGAATTGATGCTGGTGCTAGAACTTCTTATTTTCATCATTCTCTAGGAGGTTATCATGGTGCTAAATTGGGTAAATATCAGGATCTTATAAATCAACACATTAATAAGGGTAATTTTGATGTAATTAATATGCTTAATGCTAAATATATTATCTTTTCAGATGGACAAGGTAATCCTATTGTACAAGAAAACACTTCTGCGTTAGGAAATGCATGGTTTGTCGATTCTATTCATTGGGTTAATTCTGCAAATGAAGAAATAGAATCATTAAATTTAATTAATCCAGACAATACAGTTGCAATCAATAGAAAATATGAGTCTGAGATTACTAATTCTTCTTTTTCATCAGCTGGCAGTATTAATTTGAAGTCATATGCTCCAAATAAATTAGTTTATAATAGCATAACAACAAGTAGTGCTTTTGCTGTGTTTTCAGAAATTTTTTATCCCAAAGGTTGGTCAGCTTATATAGATGGAGTAAAGGTCAAGCACTTTTCAGTTAATTATGTTTTAAGGGGATTAATAGTGCCTGAGGGTAATCATGAAATAGTATTTGAATTTAAACCTAAATCATTTTTCACATCTGCTAAAATTGCTTTTTTTGCATCATTCTTGCTAATTATAACAGCTTTGATGACATTTGTAGGGGTGTTTGTTTCTAAAAAATGAAAAAAATATTAATTATTACTTATTATTGGCCTCCAAAGGGTGGGGTAGGAGTTCATCGATGGTTAAAACTCACAAAATATTTAATGAAACATAATTATAAGCCCATTATATATACTCCAGATGGTGGAGTTTCACCGTTAGTAGATGAAAGTTTAATGGATTGTATTCCCTCTGGATTAGAAGTTGTAAAAAGAAAAATTTTTGAACCACAAAGGATATTTAGTTTTTTCACAAAAAAACGTCCTTCTTCAGATATTTTGGTTAAAAAAAGAGTTAGTTTTTTTAGTAAGATGTTAATATGGTTTCGAGCTAATTTTTTTATTCCTGACTCTAGAAGTATGTGGATAAAACCATCTATTAGTTTTTTGAATCGTTATTTAGACAAAAATCCTGTAGATATTGTTTTATCGACGGGGCCTCCACATAGTATGCATATGATTGGACTGGGTTTACAAAAAAAACATAAAGTAAAATGGATTGCTGATTTTAGAGATCCATGGACTGATATTGAGTATTTTGATAATTTACCATTATTATCGAGTAAGAGAATGAAGCATGAAAAAATGGAAAAAGAAGTGGTTTGTAATGCTGATATGGTGTTGACAGTTAGTCAGTCGTGGGCTGATGCTTTCCAAAAAATAGGTGCTAAAAAAACATATGTTCTGCCGAATGGATATGACCCTGATGATTACAATTATAATATTTTAAAAGAGGAATTATTTGAATTTAAAATTGGCCATTTTGGATTATATAATGAATTGCGGGATCATTCTTTTTTTTGGAAAACACTTCGGGAATTATCAAGAAACGTATCAGATTTCGATAAAAATTTAAAATTATTATTTGCTGGAGAAGTGCACGATCTGTTTTTTAAACAGATGAAGTTATTTGAATTTAATACTAAGCTGCATCATTATCCCTATTTAAATCATGATAAAACAATAAAAAACATGATGGAATGCGATTTATTATTATTAACTCAGGCTGATTCAAAAGCTGTATTAGGTCGTGTTCCAGCTAAATTGTTTGAGTATATTGGTGCTCGAAAACCCATATTAGCAATAGGTAAAAAAGATAGTGATTTAGAAAAAATAATTTCCAAAATATCATATGCTTGGTTTATTGATTTTGGTAATGAAAAGTTATTATATGATACTATTTTAGAAATTTTTAATTTACGTGCTAATAATCATCAGTTTAATGATGATGTTTCTAATTTTTCTAGAGAAAATCAGGTAATTAATCTTATTAAGCTAATAAACACTTTATGATACATTTTATTAAAAATACATATCGTGAAATAGTGAGTTCAAATTATTTTAAGAATCTTTTTCTATTGAGTAGTGGTGTAGGCTTTTCTCAATTAATTCCATTTTTATTGCTACCTGTATTAACTCGTTTTTTCACTCCATCTGATTTTGGTGTTTTTGCAGTTTTTATGGCTATTATTCAATTGCTAACTATTCCCATGACATTGAGACTAGAAATGGCTATTGTTTTACCTAAAAAAGATACTGATGCGGCGTTGTTGTGCTTTATGTCTTTAGTCTCCTTATTGTTTTTTTCTATTTTAAGTTTTTTAGTTTTATTGATATTTAACTTATTGAATTTCAATTTTGATGTATTTATGGGTTTTGAATGGGTGTTGTATTTAATGCCAGTAGGTATTTTGATGCTTGGCGTTTTTAATATTTTATACAACTGGAATAATAGGCTGGAACTATATAAAAAAATGTCCTATTCACATATTTTACATTCTACCTTTAGTACACCTCTTTCAATTGGTTTTTATTTTACCCCACTTAAGCCAGTTGCTTTGATTATAGGACAGATTATAGGGCGACTTTTAGCATGTGTTTTATTGTTTAATAATTTAACTAAAACAATACAAAAAGTGCCACATGATTCTATTTATACACAGTGTTTAATTTTATTAAAAGAATATAGAAAATTTATAATTTTTGAAACACCTCATTCTGTGTTGAATTTTGTGTCTCAAAAATATATATTAGGTGTTTTTACTGCTTTTTTTGGTATGATGACGGTTGGTGTTTTTGATTTGGCTGATAAAATAATAGGTAAACCATTGGGAATTCTATCAAATTCTTTTAAAACAGTTTTTTATAAAAGATTGACAACTGCAAAAGATAAGTTAATGATTTTTAAAAAGTCACTCTTCTTAATCACATTTGCTAGTTTTTTGCTTACAGTACCATTTTATATTATTCCAGATAGTTTTTTCATTTTTTTATTAGGACCAGAATGGTCAGATACTGGAAGATATATACAATTAATTTGTCCATTGTTATTTAGTCGGTTTATTTTTAATGTTGTTACACCTACTATTTCTTACACATTACAAAACCATTATTTGTTAATTTGGCAGATTATATATATAATTTCACTTATTTTATTGTTTTGGTTGATATCAGGATACTCTGTTGAAAATGTACTGTTGTATTATGCTTTGTTTGGTGCTTTTATGTATGCAGTACTGGGTTTTATTTCATTTATAGTTTTAAAAAATCATATTAAAAGTTGAAAACACTAATAATCACTCCAGCCTGTAATGAAGAGAAACATCTCGCCGCATTGATTGATTCGATGAGTAATCAATCTATTTTACCTTCTTGTTGGTTAATTGTAGATGATGGGTCAACAGATAGTACTAGTAATGTAATTAAACAATCTACAATTAAGTATTCTTGGATTAAATATTTAAGAAAAGAAAAAACAGGAACTAGATCACCGGGGAAAAGTGTGATGGAAACATTTTATTTCGGTTTCAATCACATAAATAATAGGGAATATGATGTGATCTTTAAATTAGACGCAGATTTAGTTTTGCCACCAAATTATATAGAAACAATTATTAATGAATTTCAGAAAAATACAAAAATAGGTATGGTTGGTGGAGTTTGTGTCATTGAATCTAATGGACAGCATATATTGGAGACGGAAACTAATTTAGATCACATCCGTGGTGCATTGAAGGCATATCGAAAAGAGTGTTTTCAGGAGATAGGCGGACTAGTTCAAAAAATGGGTTGGGATACAGTGGATGAACATTATGCTCGCTTTAAAGGTTGGAAGGTTTCTGTTTTAACAGATTTAGAAGTGCTTCATCAGAGATCAACACATCAAGAGTATGGTTTTTTGAAAGCTGCTTTTCGAAATGGGAAAATGTTATATTCGATTAGGATGGATATATTTTTAGTTATTGCTAATTCCATTAAAAAAGTCTTTAAGTTTCCTTATTTATTATTAGGTTTATTTATGTGTTTGGGTTATGTATATGCTTTTCTGACTAGGTATGAAAGAATTGTGAATAAAGACTTAGGGAAATTTATACGAAAATATAGGTATAAAAAAATTGTACAGAGGTTTAGTAATTAAATGTTGTTAGTGGTCAATTTTAACACCTTTCTCAACTTTTAGAGCTGGTTCTATTCGTGTCCATGTTGTTGTGCGACCAATTAAGCTAAAACCAATATACCCTCGCATAAAAAGAGTGTTTTTGTTTTCTAAGCGAGCATTTAAACTATATGTTTTTCCGCTTCTTGCGTCGTAAATATTACCATTGCCCCACTTGTCCTCATCTATCAATTCTAAATCTGTAATTATAATTAATCCTTTTATAGTTTTATGTCTTAAGTTTTTATCAGGATTTTCTTTATCGAGTTTGATATTGCCATTTTTATCTAGTGGTTCTGCTAGCCAAATAATTTTACCCTCATAATCACCCGAGTCAGTTTGATAAATTTCTATATGTGACTGTTTTTCTTCTTCTAGCCAAATACCACAAATTGATTCTTTATCCTGTGACAGTGAAATGATTGGAAATAATAATAATAATCTAAGTAACATATTAAAAGGCTCTATTAAGACCTACTAGGCATCGTAATTTCATATAACCTTCTTCCGAAGTTGGTTTGTTTAAGAATAATGGGAAGTCAATTCTTAAAACTAATGGTTCGGAATCTATAACATGATCCCATAATTGGGATAGTTCACATGTGAAACCTATCCCCATGTCCATTCGAAAACTACTAAATGCTAGACTTTCTTGTGGTTCATTTTCATTAATAACTCCCATATCCATAAATAGATAAGAATTAACACCAAAATACTCCATGTAAGG
This sequence comes from Flavobacteriales bacterium, assembly GCA_002707245.1. Classification (GTDB taxonomy): domain Bacteria; phylum Bacteroidota; class Bacteroidia; order Flavobacteriales; family TMED113. The sequence continues at coordinate 4,742 of PAMG01000016.1, read as the reverse complement.
AACCATCTCTGTGTAATCAATTTCAGTATTGAATGCAATTCCAGATGTACCCTTATATGTGTTGATATCTCCTTCCTCTGTCATGTAAGCGCCTGTGTATCCACGTAAATTTAAGCCTCCGCCGTAATGAAAAGTTCCAGAGCTATTTCCATAATTAGTCCAGCTATTTGGTACAAATCCCACAGATCGAGTGTATTTATTATCCATTAGTTCTTCCGGATTTGCTCCCGCTGCATATAACATGCTTTCAAGAGGGAAGTTAGTGCCGAAACCTCTTTGTACAAAGAAGCGCGTGTTAATTTTCCAATCTCCTAATACACTTCTGTTAATCGCTGATAATGTTAGCTGTGCAAAATCATAATCACTCATAATAGAAGATGATTTTAAAGATAAATTAATCATTCCTTTTCCACTCAATTTATTATTTTGAAGGTATTTATACCCATGCGATAGAGTCATTAAAATATTGGTATTCTTCTTTTCAGGCATCCATAAATGGTCATATAATAAATAATTTAAATCTGATGCTTCTTTTCTTTCAAAGCCATTTAATGAGATGTCTATCATGTTCATTCCGCTTCTATCTTTCAGATTATATCCAATTGAAAAATGATTTAACCCATCTAATTTTGTTAATGCTAATCTTGCACGACTATTTTTCACATATTTATAAAGAGAGGTGGAGTATTTTAATCTATATGATATTTTATCATTCTCATTATTTCCTGTTAATTCTTCTCCACGTAAAACACCTGTATTTAACCATATGTTACCATTAAAGACATGGTGTTTCTTTAAATAGTGTCCATTTATGTTCGTTCCTATTTTAAATCCATCAAAACCATTATACCACATGTCAGGTCTTGCCTTTAATTCATATTTTCTCAAATTAGCCCATTTGTAAACTCCATAATCCAAAGAAAAATCAATATTGCCTTTTAAATTATTATTAATCATGTATGAATCTGCTAGGCGACCACTCATGTCAATCATTACATTGTTTACTCCAGATGGTATGTGGGTTTTGAATGTATAGTTTGTATTTAGATTGCCATATCCAATCCATTTTGGTAATACTGTTGCTGATGTTTCTTTTATAAACCAATTATTGGGTATGTGATATTCATATCGCATGCCAAATTTAGAGTCAATGGTTAAATCAATTGGCATTTCCATTTCTCCTTTTCTAGAAATAGTAATTTCTACTGTGTCATTATCTAATTTCTCTACTTTACATACTGCATAGTCTATGTCTTTATTTGTTTCTAACCATTGATCAAAAAACCAATTTAAATCTACTCCGGTAAATTGAATGATAGAATTTCTAAAATCATTTAGATAGGGGTGTGCCATTTTCCAAGTATCGAAATAATTTCTCATAGCTTCCAGGAATAAATCATCACCTAACACGTATTGTAAGTTGTATAACATAGTTGCGGTTTTACCGTAAACATGAGTATATGATCCTCTGTGAGCTAGCGAACCTCCAAAATCATGAGAATGTGTATTTAATTTTGGTGTTTTATTTTCACTAGCATCCATAATGTAACGATAGAAAGCATTATCGTCAAGTTCATTTAATTGATTGCGATGTTGGTCATAGTATTTATTTAAAAAAGTTTGATTTCTTTTTAGCCATGCAATTCTACTTAATAAAGATGTATTTTTATTATCTAATATACTGTCATTTACATATGAAGAATCTCTCTCCATATATTCTCCTTCAATTGCGTTNCCNCCCCATGCACTTAAAAATTGAGTNAANCCTTCATCTAANGCNGCTCTATANGTTTCATTNTTNCCAATCTGTCCAAAGAACCACATATGAGCAATTTCATGAATCAGTAATCCTCTATACCCGGGGTCTCGGCCACTATCTAGAGTAATCATAGGGTACTCCATGCCAGATCTTGCATCTGCTACTATTATTTTATGGTATGTGTACATTCCAAAATCTTCTGAGAATACTTCAATAATCTCTGCTGCGTAATCTGCTGCATTTTGCCATTTGGCTGCATGTTGTTCCTGTGCTAAAGAATACGCTTTGATTCCATTCCATTCTGCTATTCCGATTCGATAACTCGGATCTGCAGTAAATGCAAAATCATGTACATTTTCTGCATGGAATTTCCATGTTTTCTTTTTTGTTGGGTTATATCGTATAATCGTTGATGGGGGAGTGTTATATACTTTATTAGCAAAGTTTTTTATATCAAGTTTCTTCATTAATTCTTTAGGTAAAACTTGATCTCGGTTTGTCATATATCCAGTAGCTTCTACAATATAATTTTCAGGAAATGTTAACTCGACATCAAAACATCCAAAATTACCATAAAATTCTTTTCCCAAATGTTGGTCTGTGGTCCATCCAAACTTACTGTCATATACAGATATTCTAGGATACCAATGTACTCCATTATAGTGTTTGTTGCCAAAATCTTGGTAAGTTTTCATTCGTCTGCGTACATTCCCCTCTCCTTCATTACCTCCAAAGTGTGATTCGAAATTGATATCAAATTTTATTGTTTCTCCACTTTTCAAGGGTTTTTCTAAGTAAACTTTCATGATTGTATTATCAATTTCAATTTCCAAATCCTTATCATTAGATTTGATGCTTAAAATCTCAAGATTTTTTTTCTTTTTTTCATCTTTTCTGTATTTAGTTAGCATCTTGTTCCCTTTTCTAAATTTATCCAAATAAGAATCAGGTTCAAAGGCATTTGCATATAGATGAAAAAACACATGTTGAAGGTCATCAGGAGAGTTGTTCGTGTAAATTAATTGTTGCGTAGCTTTAATCATATTTAGTGTGTCAACTATTTCTGCATCAATTATATAGTGAACATCTTGTTGCCAATATCCTAGATAAGGCATTTTATTTTTCCAATAGTTAGGGTTATCCGCGTTTGTATATGTATTTGGTTTTGAAAGAGGATTATAGGGATTAATCTCTTCTGAAATTATTTTTTCATTGACACTCACAGTATCTAGATCAATGTTTTCTTGTGAAAAAATGGGACTTATAATTAAAAAAATAGCTAATAGTATTGACTTCTTCATGTTTTGTTAATTTTTTTTTCACTAAGATAATAAATTATCGATATGCTTTTATTATCTATTGTATTATATACAGACCATACTTAAATCAATATTTTTCACAGAGTGTGTTAATGCCCCAATTGAGATATAGTTAACTCCACACATAGCATAATCTCGTATGTTATTTGCATCTATATTTCCGGATGATTCTAGTGGATATTGATTGTCAACAATTTTAACAGCTTTTTGTGTGTTTTGAATTGAAAAATTATCTAATAGTATCCTATCTATTTTTCCATATTTAAGTACTTTATTTAATTCTTGTATATTTCGCACCTCAATGATAATGTTGATTTTTTTGTTTTCAGTTTTTAAGTATTCTCTACAATTTTCGATTGCATTTTTTATGCCTCCTGAAAAATCAATGTGATTATCTTTTATCATAATACAATCATATAATCCACTTCTATGATTTTCACCACCACCTATCTTAACGGCTCGTTTATCTAAGAATCGAATTGTTGGACATGTTTTTCGTGTATCTAGTATTTTCGTTTTCAACCCTTTTAGTTTGATTAAAAAATTATTGGTTTTTGTTGCGATTCCACTCATTCTCTGCATACAGTTTAAAACCAGTCTTTCAGTTGCCAAAATAGATTGTTGATTGCCAGATAATGTGAAAATACATTTGTTTTTTTTAACACTATCTCCATCTGCATAAAAAGATTGGAATTTGAGTGTTTTGTCATAAAAATTATATATTTTTCTTGCCATTTCAATGCCAGCAATGTGACAATTTTCTTTAGCTATTAATTCCACTTTACCTTGACTGTTTTTTGTGACACATGCTATTGATGTTATGTCTCCACTCCCAATATCTTCATAGAGAGCTTTTTTTATAAAATCATTTATTATTTTCTCCATCTAATGTTTATATTTATCTGATTACAAATTAATTAAATTTATTTATATAGTTTATGAAACTAAAATTTATCTTTTTAGGTAAAAAAATGTCTGAACCAATTGATGCTATGATTATCAATTATTTAAAACGTTTGAATGTGTATGTTAAATCCGATTATTTATACCTGCAGGAAAAAAATCAAGCCAAATTAGAACAAAAAATATTATCAACTATTAAACCTAATACTTGTTTAATTATTTTGGATGAAAACGGCAAAAGTTTAAATACTTTAGAATACACTCAGTTTATAGAAGATAAAATAAGTCGATATTCTTCGATTTTGTTTGTTGTAGGTGATGCATATGGTATCCCAAATAAAATTCTGAATTCATCAAATTATTTAATCGCATTATCAAAGATGACTTTTCCTCATTTGTTGGCAAGATTAATTCTTGTAGAACAAACATATCGTAGTTTTACTATTTTAAACAATCACCCATATCATCATGAATAAATATATTCTTGCATCTGCTAACAAAAATAAATACATTGAAATAGCATCACGATTAACTCATATAAAACTAATTAGTTTAGTTGATGTGGGACATGTTGATGAAATTGTTGAATCAGGAATGACATTAAAAGAAAATGCGTTAATTAAAGCAAAAACTATATATGAAAAATATAATATTTCTTGTATATCAGATGATACAGGATTAGAAGTGTATGCTTTAAATGGTGAGCCTGGAGTGTTTTCAGCACGTTATGCGGGTCTGCCATCAAATGCAGCTGAGAATAT
>PAMG01000015.1 GCA_002707245.1 Flavobacteriales bacterium | reverse complement strand
CAATTTAGAAACTTTAGTGTTTGGAGATGTGTTAGAACTGGAGTTTCATCCTACAGAATCAAGTATTATTTATATAGTACGACGATTTAATGATAAAACTGAATTTTTAAAATCTATCAATTCTGGAATTGACTTTACACTATATGAAAGTGGATGGCCAAACCCAGAATCAGGAGATGAACAAAGAAGAACAGAAATTGCAGTTAGCATTAATAATCCCGATAGAGTTGTCGCACTTGCAACAGGATCTGCTAATAATGGCAGTGGGTTGTATGGCGTATATGTAAGTGATAATCAAGGTACAACTTGGGAATTTAGATGTTGTGGAGGTCAGCCAGCAGGAATACCATCAGAAGATAATCAAAACTTAATGGGCTGGAGTCATGAAGGTTTAGATGATGGAGGACAGTATTATTATGATTTAGCTCTTGCTGTAGACCCTAGTGATGCAGATATAATACATGTTGGAGGAGTAAATCATTGGATATCTTATGATGGGGGATACACATTTACATGTCCTTCAAAATGGAGCTGGGCAGCTGATTCAGAAAACACAAAATATGTCCATGCAGATATACATGACATAAAGTATTACGGAAATGATCTTTGGATTGCTTGTGATGGAGGTCTTTTTTATTCAAACACCCAAGGTGATACGATACATCAAAGAATGTTTGGAATTGCTGGCACCGATTTTTGGGGATTTGGATCTGGTTTTTCAGATGGTGATGTTATGATTGGTGGTACATACCATAATGCAACCCTTTTAAAAGATAACAACACTTATATACAAGGAGACACTCTACAAGGAACTGCTGAATTAGGTGGGTGGGTTTCTGTTTGTGGAGGAGATAATTATCGAGGATTTGTAAACTTTGGAGATGGTCGAAAAGTTTATTTAGATGAATGGGGATCAGGTGGTGGCTATAGATTATCTGGAGACAGAACGATCCCACTAGAAGGGTTTAGTATGAGTGTTTTAAGTAACGCATCATATACAACCGGTGAATCTAGTAATTTAGAATTTGATCCTAGATGCTATAACATCATATATATTGGAAATGGGGATATTCTATATAAGACATATGACAATGGCTATTCTTCAATTCCTTTATATGATTTCGAAGAAACTGTTACCTCTATAGAGGTTGGATGGAATAATCCAAATATTATTTATGTTGCTACATATGATGGGTACTGGGGTGAAAAACATGTATGGAGAAGTGATGATGCTGGTGTTAGTTTTATAGATATTACTCCATCTTTTCCAGGGATAATATCTGATGATTGGATACCTTTTGATATTACTATTAATGATAATGATGCATATAATGTATTTATTGCTAGATGTCCAAATAGTTTGAGTTATGATTCATATGAGGGAAGTAAAGTATATGAATCTACTAATGGAGGAGAGAGTTGGAATAATATCTCTGGATTGGGTTTAAATGGTGAAAACATTACAAATATTGAATATCATAGAGGTAGTAATGGTGGCATATATTTAGGTACACGAAGGAATGTATTTTATAAAAATAATACTATGACAGAATGGATTCTTTTTAATAACGGCCTTCCCTTAAGTACATATTCAACACAACTTGTACCCTACTACAAAGAAGGAAAATTAAAAAATGGCACAAATAGAAGTGTATGGGAAGTTGATTTTTACGAAATGGTTAATCCTTCGGCTCAAATTGCAGCAGATAAGTTAACAATTAATTGTATGAATGATACTGTTCAGTTTGTTAATCATTCTGCCATGTCTAATAATAGTGCAACCTGGTCTTGGAGTTTTCCAGGTGGAAATCCATCAAGTTCTAATGAGGAAAATCCCCAGGTAGTTTATTCAGAAGAGGGTGAGTATGACGTGTATCTTACAATAACAGATGCATATGGCTTTGATAATCAAACTATTTTAAATATGATTAATTATACTAATGACCCTATGACCATGGAAGGTTTTGGTTGTGATGGAAATTGTCAAGAAGACTTTATGAGTGCTATATTAATTGCTGAGGATTCATATGGTGATGGATGGAATGGTAATACTTTAAGTGTTATGGTGAATGGAGTTTTATTAACTCAAAAAACATTAAGCACTGGCTATTATGGTGAATTTGATTTATGTATTCCAACAAATGATAATATATGTGTAGAAGTTATCGTAGAAGAAGGTGGATGGCCAGAAGAAGTGTCTTGGGTTATAATTGACAACAATAATAACGAACTTATTTCAGGGGAATCACCTTTTTATGGTGAATTATATGACAACTGTCCAATTTATGGGTGTATTGATGCTGATGCTATTAACTATAACCCTGATGCTAATACAGATGATGGCAGTTGTTGCTTTGGAGAATTTTACACAGTTGAGATGTTAGATAGTTATGGAGATGGATGGAATGGAAACACATTAATAATAGGAACATATGAACTTGAATTAGATGAGGGATATGAAAAAGAAGAAATTATATGCCTAGAAGGAGACCAAGATTGTTTTAGTGTGGTTTGTGATGGTGGAACATGGCAGTCAGAAATATCTTGGTTTATTTATAATGGTCTAGGAGAATTAATTCTTTCTGGTAGTGCTCCTTACACAGGATGTTTTCTAGAAGGATGTACAGATTCATTAGCATGTAATTATAACATCGAAGCAACTAATGACAATGGGAGTTGTGAGTATCCAGATCAAAATGGAGATTGTGAAAATATTTCAATCGAAGAAATAACAAGTGAAATAAAAGAAAAATCTATAATTACAGATGTAATTGGAAGAAAGATAAATACTATAAAATCAGGCCACATATATATCAAGTATCATGAAAATGGAGAAATTGAAAAAAATATTAACTTTAAATAATTCATTAACAATCTATTACACATGCTAAAATATCTTAAACATTTTCTTCCTCCATTCACAGCCATTATGTTTATGATAATAATTGCAATGGGGGAATACTCCCCTACTCTATTTCTATTAGGGTTTTCATTATTGATGATTATTGGAGATTATATTATGCCAAGAGACAAAGAAATTCAATATTTTTCCTATCCAGCTATATTGAATTTTTCTCTCTATATAAATCTTCCTATTTTACTAGGATTAGTATTAATTACTATGTCTTTTTTAACAAATAATTTATCTGAATGGTATGTAAACATTTTGAACACATACATTTATCATGATTTTATAGAAATTCGAAATTCTTTTAACTTAATCGATAAATTTTGTTTAATTATTCAAGCAAGTTTACTTATGGGGATTCTTGGAGTGGTGGCAGGACATGAGTTAACGCATAGGATAAAAAATAAATTTGATATGTTTGTTGGTAATTGGCTGCTTGCATTTTCATGGGACTGTACATTTGCCATTGAACATGTTTATGGACACCATAAACATGCATGTCTACCTGAAGACCCAGCTTCTGCCCAAAGAGGTGACAATATATATGCATTCATTTTAAAAGCTATTTTCAATGAACATGTTGATGGTTGGAAGATTGAAATAAATCGAGTCAAAAAAAAAGGACAGAATCCTTTTAGTCTTAATAACAGAATGATTGTTGGTTATTTACGAAGCTTAACAATTACATTTTTAATTTTTACTATTGCTGGGCTAATAGGAGTATTGTATTTTCTAATATGTGCATTTATAACAAAATCATTCTTAGAAGCCATTAATTACATTGAACATTATGGATTAGTTAGAGTAAGAGGCTCTAAAGTAGAAATGAAACATTCCTGGAACTCTAATCATTTACTAAGTAGTATATTTTTATATAATGTGACAAGACACTCTGATCATCATAGATTAGCCAAATTAAAATTCTGGGAATTACATCCATGTCCTGAAAGTGCTCCAATGACACCATATGGATACTTATCAATGCTTTATCTTGTTTTAATAACTCCACTATTATATAAAAAAATAATGCATAAAAAATTAATTGACTGGGATTTAAATTATGCTAATAATGAAGAGAGAGAATTAGTTAACACTAGGAATTGATTAAATTGTATATCTAAATTGATATAAACCAGTTAACACTTATTATAATAATTTTAGCTTCCATGACTACTATTGCTCAACATTCAATATATAATATCTCTTTACAATCTATTGATGATAAAACTATTGATTTAGCTCAGTATCAAGGGAAATATATATTATTTGTTAATGTTGCATCATATTGCGGCTACACAAATCAATATTCTGATTTACAAAAACTATATGAAAGGTATGACAATTTAGAGGTGATTGGATTGCCATGTAATCAGTTTTTATTTCAAGAACCTTTTTCAAAAGATTCAATTAAACAATTTTGTGAATCAAATTATTCAATTACATTTCTAATGACAGAAAAAATTAATGTTAAAGGTAAAAATCAACACCCTCTATATAAATGGCTAACCAACAAGAAATTAAATAATTTAAAAGACTCTAGTGTTAAATGGAATTTTCAAAAATATTTAATAGGAATAAATGGTAATTTGATTGACGTTTTCCCCTCTAAAACACCACCTCTGTCTAAGGATATCATACAGCATCTCAATTAATGATCATCCTCCTCTTCCAAAAGATCATCATTTTCTAAAACAGCTTTTTTCTTAATTGGATCAAAATTAAGTTGACCAAATTTATATTTGAAAGTAATATTAACCGATCTAAATAATATCTCATATTCTCTAATTGTTTCAAATCTGTTTCCATTTGCCATAACGCCTTCTATTGTTGTGTCAAAAGACTTGTATGCAGAAAATGGCTCAATCATACCAACACCAATTGATCCTCTTTTATTAGAAAAATCTTTCTTGAAACCAAAACTCATCATTGAAAAACTGGGCCTTTCTCCTTGTATTGTTTGACGAGGTGATCTAAAGAAAATTCTACTATCAACTTTGTATCCTTTACCAAGATCCACATTCGCATTTAACATGTAATTATAACTTAAACTTCTTCTTAGTAATTCAATGTCGTTTATATTAGTTGACATATTATAACTAAAAATATCTAATGAACCTCTCAAAGAAATAATTTTTCGAATAGTAGTTGAACCATAAAAGTTAAAACCTAAAGACTGATTGTCTCCCGTATTTAAATAATTTGTNTCAAAAACATCATCATCTCTTAAAAAGGTAAANGCTTCTACCANATCNTTTNTTAANTTNTAATATAAAGNAAAACTTGTCATNAGTCCNGGTTTAAAACTATTATAACCTAATTCAAACTGATGTGTTTTCGAGGGCATTAATTCAGGGTTTCCTCTACTTATATTATTTAAATCATCTATTTCTACATTTGTGTTAATCCTATGAATATCTGGTCTTTGAATTCTATTGACATATGATAGCTTAAGATTTTTAAACATGTTTAGTTTTTTAGATAATATGACACTTGGAACTATGTTGTTATAAGAGTTATTAAATGGAGCATATGTATCTTTATATGAACCTGAAATATCTGTATGTTCATATCTTGTGCCTAACAAAAGTGTAAAATCGTTAAACAAATTAAAATTGGTAGAAAAATAAGCGGCAGACACAATTTGATCATAATTAAAAACATTCGTTAATGAATCTTCATCCAGCCAAGTATTTGATATATAATTATCTACTGTAGTTTTATAATCATTGGTGGTATAACGACTAATTCTTTTTAATCCTATTTCAAACTTATTCTCTTCACCAAATGGATGGGTGTAATCAATTTGACCTGTTAATTCATATCCACTACCATCCATACTATTTTTAATACTATTATCTTGATATCCAATTTGACTCATTTCTTGATCATCATCATGAATATGGCTACCATATTGGAAACTTATTAATAATTCCTGATTTTCCTTATCGGGAAAAGTTTTTCGGTAATTCACTATACCCTCATATTCAGTGTCATTATTAGAAGAAACATTCTCTACATCATATATTTCAAAATATTCTGACATAACATTTTCTAACAAGGCCATGTCAGCAAAGAAAATATTTTCTTCTCCATCATTAGACTTGTTTTGCCCTCCAATATGTATATTAGAAGTAATACTATTGTATTGATTGAAATCATAATAAACATCCATTGAACCTCTAAATCCAACCCAATTTCCTACAAAAGTACCAGCATTTCGTTGTTCGGTTAATATGTTATTTTGAGAATCAAAAAGAATATTTGAAGAACTAGTATTTCCATTTCTAGGCCATCCATATCTCGCTCCCCCACTTGCACTAATTCCAAATCTATTTTTGCCTGCATTAAGATTAAATGAGGATCTATTGACTCTTGTTCCTGTACTTGTATTCACACCAGCACTAAATCCTTGAATTTGTTTTTGTTTTGTAATAATATTGATAATACCAGCATCACCCTCTGCATCATATTTTGCTGTAGGAGTAGTAATAACTTCAATAGATTTAATTTGTTCAGCTGGTATTGTTTGTAAAACGTCGGATATATTATCTCCATGTAAAAAAGATGAAGTTTTACCGTTAAGTAAAAATTTTACATTACCAGAACCCCTTATTGACACTTTATCATCTATGTCAACAGAAACCAAAGGAGCGTTTCGTAAAACATCAATCCCATCATTTGCTGACTGAGAAAGATCATTTTCTACATTATAAACAATTTTTTCTATTTTATTTTCATAAATAGGAGCTTGATCTAAAACATCCACATTGTCTAAAATATATGGATCTAATTCGAGCAAGATGGTCCTTAAGTTTTTATTTAATTTTTTTCCGGTAATAATAAAATTAATAATTTTTGTAGTATATCCAGTATAACTGATTTCAAGGAAATAACTACCTGTTTCCAACTTATTAAAAGAAAAGACGCCCTTGTTATTTGTTATAGTACCATTTAAAAGAACGCTTTCTTGATTATCAAAATTAGATGATTTAAAAAGAGACACATTTGCATATTCAAGATTTAATTTGGTTTTCACATCTTGAACTTTACCCTCTACTCGACCATATATTTCTGTCTCAGTAGATTGTTTGCCTCTGTATCTATTGTCTTGAGAAAAGGAAAAAAATAACCCTAAAAAAAAGCATGCAAACAAATATTTTTTCATAACTAAAATTTAATTTTAAACTTATTATATATAAAACCAAGAAGCCAAGCTGGACCAATTAATAAAAACTGAATATCCTTAAAAAACGATGGTTTTTTACCCTCTATTTTGTGTCCAATAAATTGTAAAATCCACGCAAAAACAAATGTAAAAATAGAAAGATAGAGTAGAAAGTCTACACTGCCTCCATCCATATTATTAAAGAGCCCCCAATATCTATGTGAATCAAATAAAAAAACAATATAGCGTATATCAATTAAAACACATATAGAAAAAATTAACATACCTATAAATATTTTAAAAGAAAGCTTTAAGTAAAATAAAAGACCTAGAACAATAATGACAGTGCCCCAATGCATAAAATCATTCAAGGTAGAATTACTAAAAAAATCTAGATATGAATGTGGAATCAATGATAATAATGCAATTATGCTCCAAAATATTAGAGGTATGCATATCCAATGAATAAGCTTATTCGTTTTGTTTTGATGGCTTTCACCGTATGCACTAAACCAATCATGTATTGTTTTCATGTTTAAACTTTTTTTAACTCTTCTTTTAAATAATTAATCGGATCTATATTATTTGGGTCTACCCCATCCTTTTCTGCTAAGATTAAAGAGACCCAATCTACTAAATGAATAAAATGAAAATATTGAATAAAACTATCAGATTCACCACAAGTTAACTCAACTACATTTTCAACAGATTTTTTAATTTGCTCTATATTAATCATCATTCTTTTTTTATTTCTCTCAGAACTGTTTCCATTAATAAAAACAGGAGAAACACATATGTTTTTTTTATTCCAAGCAACAATTTCATTATGATTCATCTCAGGTATCAAATTATAAGTAGCATGCCTTTTTGCATTTTCATTTAACTGTTGTTTAAATCTTAAAGCTACTCCTTCAAAATTCGAAAAAGTATAAAGAAATGGCATTTTATTATTTAATTTTTCTGCACAAGCATGAGCTAATTGAATAATAGAATTTTGATTATTTATCAGATAATCCTTCACAGCATTTAATTTATTTTTTACAAAATCTGTTTTAGAACTAATCATAGAAATGACAGTCAACATTTGCACAATAGAATAGCATAACATAGCTCTGGGGGCACCCCCCTCTGGAATTAATATATGTTTTAATTCATGTTTTTTTGCTATTTCTAATATTTGACCACCAGAGCAAATACAAAAAATAATTATCTTTTCTCCTGATTTTTGTAAATCAATTACTTTATTTAACGCACTAATAGTTTCCTCAGTGTTACCAGAGTATGAAGAAGCAATAAAAAGTGTGTTTTTATTTATAAAAGCAGGAATACTATAGTCTTTATTCACGATAATTGGTATCTGAATGTAATCCTGGAGTAAATCTTTAATAATAACACCACCAATTGCAGACCCACCCTGACCGCTAATTACAATATTGGAAAATGTTTGCTTTAAGAAATATTTTTCATAAAGTGATAAAGATTCAGAAATATGAAGTGCATCAGTTATATGATTAGGAAATTCTTTAATAAAATCTCTCATTACCATATTTTTATTCTTTTTTCTGGCGATAAATACATTTGGTGAGCTTCTCTTACATTAAAAGCTTCATAAAACGCTTCTACGTTTTGTAAAGGCACATAACCTCGATACATTCCCGGTGAGTGAGGATCTGTCATTACACGTGTTCTCAGAGCCTCCTCACGCATTTTAGTTCTCCAGATTGTAGCCCATGAAATAAAAAACCTTTGATTTTGAGAAAATCCATCAATATCAGGAATAGCACCCTCTTTATTTAAAAACAGCTGCAAACCATCAAAAGCAGAATTAACTCCACCTAAATCACCAATATTTTCACCTAATGTAAATTTTCCATTGATAAATAAGTTTGGTAAAACCTCTATTTTGTCAAACTGGGCTGCCAAGGAATCACCTAATTCATTAAATTTTTTAAAATCATTATCCGACCACCATTTAACCAAATTACCATCACCATCATAATCAGCGCCTGAATCATCAAAAGCATGTGATATTTCATGACCAATAACAGCACCGATTCCTCCATAATTCACAGCAGGGTCTGCTTGAAAATCATAAAATGGAGGTTGTAAAATACCAGCCGGAAACACAATTTCATTATTAGATGGACTGTAATAAGCATTAACTATTTGTGGAGACATATACCATTCATCTTTATCTACTTCTTTATTTAGCTTATCTAAATTTTCTGTTCTTCTCCATACAGATAAGTTTATTTGGTTGTCAAAATAAGACCCTCCTTTATCTAAAGGAATAATACTTAATGAAGAATAATCTTTCCACTTATCTGGATAACCTATTTTTACACTGATTTTTTCTAATTTCTCAATAGCTTTTAATTTAGTTTCATCCTCCATCCATGATAGATTTTGAATTCTAATTCTAAAAGCAGAAATAATATTATCTATCATTTTTTCAGCTGTTTCCTTTGCTTCTGGTGGGAATTTTTTATCAACATATAATTTACCTAAAGCCTGACCAATTGTCCAATTAATTGAAGAAACTGCTCTTTCTTCTCTTGGTTTTTGTTCTTGTACACCTCTTAATTGAGTAGAATAAAAATTAAAATTAGCAAGTTCCATTTCTTCTGTTAACATACTAGCTGCACCATTTAATACACCCCATTTTAAATAAATCTTCCAATCCTCGATTTCATTTAATTCTAATAGCAAACTAAGCTGTTTAATATAATTTAAATCAGAAACAATAATAGTATCAGTTGCGACACCTATGTTACTCAAATATTTATCCCAACTAAACATTGGTAGTATTTCTTGAATTTCAGAGACAGATTTAGGATTATATGTCTTTGCAGGGTCTCGCCTGTCTACTTTATCCATTTTACCAGTTGCAATTTTTGTTTCAAAATCAATAATCTTTTTTGCAAAATATTGACATTCTTTTGCATCATAATTTAAAAATTTAAACATACGCTCAATATGCAAAACATATGCTTCTCTAATATCTTTAAAATTATCTAATAAATAATAATCTCTATCTGGAAGACCTAATTCTCCACCATATAAATATGCTGAATGGATGTTACTGTTTTTTTTATCAGTTCCAATATATATTCCAAAAAAATCAGTTCCTCCTCCATAATAAGAGGCATTCTCCATATAATTCTGTAAACTTGAAACATCTGTAATAGCATTTATTTTTTCTAAATATGGTAAAACAGGCTTAATACCTTTTTTATTCCTGTGATTTAAATCCATAAAACACTCATACATTGCAACAACCTTTCCTTGATCACTATTAGTTAAGATAGACTTATCATTTACAGCATTTTTTAAAATTTCTAAAACATCACTATCTGTTTTCTTTCTTAATTCATAAAACCCACCCCAAACACTATGATCATTAGGGATTTGAGCAGAGTCAAGCCAATTACCATTAACATATTTATAAAAGTCATTACGTGGGGAAATAGTAGTATCCATATAATCTAGATTAATACCACTAGATGCAAATTTTTTTTTCATATAATTAGTTTTAGAATCGATTGGTTCAACGAAATAAAAGAAAATCACCAAAGAAACGACAATGGCAATATATGGAGCAATTAAAACTTTATTTTTCATAATATTATTTTATAATCATTTTTTTGTTACACGCACCATCCTCTAGTATCTCTATTGAAATAGGATTTTCTTGATCAACTGAACGACCTAAAACATCAAAAACATTCAAAACTGTTTTATTATCTAGATTTTCTGGTGAAATAGAAACATTCTCATTTCTAACATCAAATACAATTTTACTTGTTGCAACATCAGCAAAAAAACTATTAACTTGATTATTGTTTTCATCATAGATCACAACACCACTATTAGATGTGAAATTAGCTATTGCTGCATATAAATATCCATTTAATGGATTTGAAGCTATTCCATAATAATTATATTCTAAATTCTCTTCTACTCCTGATGGTTCTAAGGTTTCCAAATCTAAAATATTGAGTTCTGTTTCATTACTTTTTTGATAATTTAATTTATTATCTCTTATTATAGATACACCACAACCGGCACTTACATCAGATAAATCCATTGTTTGAATATCTGATGAATTCACATTGATAATGGAAATTGAACTACCATCCCAATTTTTATTATTTACAGTATAAATATTATTATCTCGATACATCATGTTTATTGGGTTTTTACCATTTTCACCCAACTCAATTTCCGTATAAGCCATAGTAGATAAATCAATAACACCAACTATACCTTTATAATTCCCCCATTCATAAGCATTATTTACAGCTACATATAATTTATTATCTGTAATTAATAAACTTTCTGTTGACCACTGAGGACCATTCTCTATTGAAAAAGAAGAATAATAATTTAAATTATCTTTTAAATAAACCTCTAAATAAGAATCAAAAATAACTGGTCCAAATGTAGCGGAGTTATATTCACCTCTAGATGCAAACAATAAATTCTCATATATAACAAGTTTTCTAACACCTTCCTGATCAACAGAATTTAGCAATTCATATGTATCTAAATCATATTTTAAAATTTTATTATCAGCAGCAACATAAAAAAAATCACCATCTATAATTAAATCTGAAGCAAAACGAACATTAGGAATTTCAATAATTGTATTATATAAGTTTGTTTCAGGGTTATATGAACCTACAGTAACTGGTTCCAACATCTCATTTTCATAATAATCATAACATCCTTCATTAAGCATTATCACCTGATGGATGTATTGATTTTGAGAGAAGCAAAAATAAGTAATACACATAAAAAAAACGGATAATATAGTTTTCATAATTTTAATCTTTTAGTTTATAATTTTTTTAATCTATCTTCTTTAAAATAAAAAGGCAACAAGTCTTTTGCCTTTGCAAGTTTAATGATTTTTTTTGTATCAAATAACAAAATTTTTATATCAGAACCTTGTTTTTCTTCATACTCTAATAAAACTTGCCGACAAATACCACAAGGACCAACAGGTTCAGATATCTCAAATTTTTTACTTGTAGCGGTAATAGCAATTTGCCTAATTATTTCGTTAGGGTAATTAGTGTTTGATGAAAAAAGAGCAACACGCTCTGCACAGATACCAGCAGGGAAAGATGCATTTTCTTGATTATTACCAATAATAATTTGATTATTCCCTAAAACCAAGGCTGCCCCGACATTAAATTTAGAATACGGTGCATATGCTGATTTAGAGCTTTCCACTGCTTTCTTGATTAATTTTTTTTCTAAATCTGACAAATTATTAAAGTCAGTTATTTCATTATATTTTAATAATATCTCTTTTTTCATAAATTTTTAACAAA
>PAMG01000014.1 GCA_002707245.1 Flavobacteriales bacterium | reverse complement strand
AATTGATATGTTTGTGACCCTGGCAGGATTCGAACCTGCAACCAGCAGAGCCGAAATCTGCCATTCTATCCAGTTGAACTACAGGGCCAGATATATGATTGCAAAAATACCAAAATAGTCTTGATATTCGTTATATTTAAAAAATAGTTTTAAAGCGGTGAGAGTTCTATTATTATTATTATTATTATTTCATATTGCGCAAGGCCAGCAGATTCCAATTAATGATTGGGCGATGCATTTAAATTACACACAAGTTAACACAATAACCCATGTAAATAATAATACTTTTGTGGGAACAAGGTCTGGGTTGTTTTCATATAATTTAAATGACAATAGTCTCCGAAGTTTTTCAAAACTAGATGGCTTAAACTCATTAGATATAACGGCATTAGCATATGACCTTGAAAACAGCCAGCTTATTATTGGGTATCGGAATGGTAACATGGATATCCTAAAAAACAATCAAATTACTAATATCCCCTACATAGCAATGGCTAATATTTTATCAGAAAAAACTATTAATAATATTTTTATTGATGAAGAACTTGCTTACATATCTTGTCCATTTGGGTTGGTAGTATTGAATATAGCAAACAATGAAATTAAAGAAACATATTATTTTCCTCAAGAGGGTGTCAATGCAGAAGTTTTTGATTCACACATATTTAATGAAAATATTCACACAACAGCCGATGAGTTTTTAGCAAATAAAATTTTTGTGGGAACAGAAAACGGCCTTTTCTACGCAAATAAAAATGATAATTTATTGGATTTTGAGGTGTGGGAAAGTGATTCTAGAATTGATTTTAATGGCAGTGGGGATGTTTCTGGGAATTATAGTCTAGAAGGCATTCCTGTTACACACGTAGTTGGGGCTGATGAAGGAGAAAAATATGGTTTAGAAGCAGGGGGGAAAAAATTAATGATTGGGACAAATATAAATTCAGAAGAAGATATATTTCCAAAATTACCATTAAATAATGAATTTAATTTTTTCACATTAAATACAAGTATTTCACTAGATCCACTTATTATGACAACAAACCCTATTTTTAATGTAAATCCCAATATTATCGGAGATATTATTAGTATCATCCCAAATGAAAATTTAGGAATCATAACAATTATAGCAAACTATTTAGAAAATCAAAAAATAATTCTCCTTAATAAGGATTCCCAAATAACATTATCTGAAAATATAGCAGAAATAAATAATGTGGACTTTGATTTATCAATCGTCGCCGGGGTTGTTTCCGACAACTTTAATATTTTTGAAAAAATTTTACTAGCAGATTCTAAGGGTGGGCTTTTTGTTATTAATACTGACTTAAGTGTATTAGATGAAGTCTGTCCAAATGGTCCGGCAGGGATAAGTGCTGGGTCAATAAGAAGTAGTGGAGACAAAATCATGCTTACACACGGTGGAAAAACAACATCTTGGAACAATGCTTATAACCATCAAGAGGTTTCATTGTTTCAAAACTCTAAATGGTCACAATCTAATCAATTAATTAATGCAGGCTATTATGATGCTATTGATGTTTGTGGCGATAATCTAAATCAAAATAAATTTTTTGTCGGAACCTGGAACAATGGATTGTTAGAATTCGAAGGTGACTCTTTAGTGAATCACTATAATCAAAACAACAGCTCATTAGAAACCATTACTGAAGATGGGTGGATTAGAATTGGGGGGGTTGATACAGATTTAAATAATGCACTTTGGTTAACTAATAGCCAATCTGAAAAACCATTAGTTAAATTTTATAATGGATCCTGGACAAGTTTTTCTGTTCCTAATATATCCACCAGTATTATGACAGGGAAAATTCTATGTGCTAGTAATGGCCAAAAATGGATTCAATTACGAAATGACGGAGTTGTAGTTGCACAAGAGTCTGGAAAAGGGATGATTGCAAAAAAATTAGGATCAATTAATGGATTAGCCAGTCAAACTGTCAACTGTTTTGTGGAAGATTTAAGTGGTTCCGTTTGGCTGGGGACCGCTCAAGGGCTGTCGGTGTGTTATTTTCCTGATAATATATTTAATAATTCCACTTATACTGCTGAGCCAATTTTAATTGAAACTGATGATGGTTATGTCGAACAGTTATTTGAAAATACCGAAATTTTAGATATCCAAGTTGATGGAGGAAACAGAAAGTGGGTGGGAACAAAAGCAAATGGTGTGTTTTTAATTTCTGATGACGGGACAAGACAAATACACCATTTCACAAAAGAAAATAGCCCTTTAATTGATAATACTGTTAGTCAGATATCCATTATGAAACAATTAGGAACAGTTTTTTTTGTGACTCCACAGGGAGTTTGCTCATACAGGGGAAATGCAACCCAATCTGAAAATAATTATAATAATGTTTTAGTGTTTCCAAATCCCGTGCAAAAAAATTATAATGGTGAAATTGCTATTTCCGGATTAAAAGACAATACAAATGTTAAAATAACTGATGTGGGGGGGAACTTAGTGTTTGAAACTCTCTCAATTGGAGGAACAGCAACATGGGATGGTAAAAATTTTGACGGAAAAAAAGTTTCTACTGGAGTATATTTGTTTCTGTGTATTGATGAGTATTATGATGAAAGTGTTGTGAAAAAAGTTCTTATTTATAATTAATTTATGTTTATTACTACTGAGGGTGTTGTTCTAAAATCTTATCCTTTTAAAGACGGAAGTTACATTGTGAAAATATTTACATCTGAAACTGGCATGCTGTCATTTATTATAAAGAAAACAAAAAAAAAATCTATTATTTATCAACCTCTAACAATCATTGAGTTAACATATCGAAAAAAAGAGAATAGCACCTTGTTTTATATAAAAGATGCACACGTTATATCTGCTTATCAAAATCTTCTTTTTAACAATAAAAAAATTCAAATAGCAATTATTTTATCTGAAATACTACATAAGTGCCTGGGTGAACCAAATCAGAAACTCTACTGCTTTATTGTTGACAGCTTTAAGTGGCTCGACTTAGCTAGTGAAAATTATTCGGAATTCAGCAATTTATTTTTAATTAAATTTTGTGAAATAAGTGGTTTAAAGCCATATGGGGCTTTGGATTTTAAACAAAACCCCAATCAACAATTAGATTTAAAACAAGGTCTATTTATTAATGCCAATAAATTATATAGAAATGAAAATATAGTTCCAGCTAAAGAAAGTTTTGAAATTTTTAAATTATCTAAATTAGATTTTGAAGACTTAAAAACTCATCAAAATTCCGTAACACTAAGTGATTCTATTTTTAATTATCTTTTAAAATATATATCTATTCACCTAACTGACTTGCAGGGGATCAAGTCTATCAAAATATTAAAAGAAATTTTTTAAATAAAATGGCACATTTTTTGTATATATTTATTTAATCTATACTAATTTATATGAGATTATTGAGTTTCGTTGTCTTAATTGTTGGTCTTAGCATCCAAGCTGTGGGACAAGAATTTATTATAATTGATAAAGAGAATAATCCAATATCAAATGTGGCCGCCTTTAATGAAACAAACACAAAAAGTTCATTGTCAAATAATGATGGGATTATAAATCTAAGTCGATTTATGATTGATGACTTAATTGTATTTCAACATCCAAATTATCAGATAAAAAAAATTAAAAAAAGTGAGATTGAATCATTTATTGTGATGAACGTAGCTATTACATTTTTAGATATTGTTGAGTTAAATGAAACCAAAAACACGAACAACATAAAAAATACTGCAGAAAAAAAAATATATATCTCATCTAAAGAGATAAAAGAACTAAATCCAACTACAACAGCTGATTTATTAGAAAAAAAGGGGGGGGTTAGTGTGCAAAAAAGCCAACTTGGTGGAGGGAGTCCAAATATCAGGGGTTTTGAAGCAAATAAAATACTGCTAATGTTAGATGGTGTTAGATTAAATAATGCTATTTATCGATCTGGACATTTACAAAATCTAATCACTATTGATGAGAATATGCTTGATGATGTAGAAATTATTTTTGGCCCCAGCTCAGTGTTATATGGTAGTGACGCTCTTGGCGGAACAATTAATATGAGAACTAGAAGCCTTTATTTCCAGAATAAACCTAGTTGGAGCGGGGGTGTACAATCTAGCTACCACTCTGCTTATGGAGGTGTTAAATCAAGTGTTTTCACTGAGTTTTCATCAAAAGCATACTCTACTATTACCAGCTTTTCTGTAAAACGATTTGGTGATTTAGAAATGGGCCACTGGAGGCCTCATGGGCACAATGAGTGGGGACTTGTACATCATTATATAAATGAAAATGATGATATTATTTGTAATCCAAACCCTGAAATACAAAAAGGAACTCATTATAGCCAATATGACATATTTAATAAAATGATTTTCAAAATATTTGACAACTTAAGACTAACCTCAAATATTCAATACTCAACATCATCTAACATACCTAGATTTGATAAATTAAATGATAATGACACTCCTTGTTTAATCGATGAAAACGGCATATGCTCTACCGCTGAACACTTGAAATTTCATTCTTATTATTATGGGCCTCAAAACAGGCTGTTTAGTAGCCTTAAGCTTACCGGATTCGATTATTATTTTGATAAATCTGAAATTATTTTTGGTTATCAAAATACTAAAGAGTCTCGTCATAAATGGTATTTAACTGATTTTTTAGACTACCTAGAAGATTCCAATGATTATGATAGTCCCACACGACAATATGAAACAGTAAATGCATATAGTATAAATACAAACTTTCGAAAAGGGTCAATTTATTTAGGTTCAGAAACTATTTATAATGATGTAAAATCTACAGCTGAAAATAATGGTGAAAATATCTGGGGTTTTGGAGATACACGCTACCCACCAGAAGGATCAAGCTTATTTAGCAGTGCATATTATATTAACATCTTACAACGATTATCACATAAAATCCAGATAGAGGGTGGAATTAGATATACTTTTTCTCATATACAGGGAGCCTATCCTGATAGTATGAATCGACCAATCCCGGAAATAGAAGGTTTAAATTTGTCGTTAAAAAATAATATTATATCTGGGAATATTAAATTCTTGTATTATCCATCTGACTCATGGAAAATAAGTGCTGTAACATCAAGAGGATTTCATGCGCCAAATATAGATGATATGTTAAAGGTTTTTAAAAAGGGAGATATTATTACACTGCCAAATATTAATCTAAACCCTGAATATTCTTTATCACAAGAATTCTCCATCACAAAAAAACTAAGTCCTAGTTTTACAATTTATGGAGTAGGGTTCTATACGCAACTAACCAACGCCATCATAAAGTGTCCGACTTTAGTTAATCGAGCACCGGAAGGGGAAGAACCATTGTGGGCAAGCATGATAGAGTATGATGATGAAATGGTATACACATACTCAAACCAAAATAGCGTTAATATTATTGATGTTTACGGTGGAACAATTGGGTTTAATGCTACAGTATATGGGTTTGAACTCAATGGAGACTTTAATATTACAAGAGGGGAAATTAGGACTGATGTGTGGGAACCTGTTGCACATATTCCCCCCAATTTTGGAAAACTAGAAATAATCAAAAAAATCAAAAAAATCAAAGGTCGACTACTTTTGTTATACTCAGCAGAAAAAAAAGTTGAAGATTTTGATACCGCTGGAATAGACAACTTAGATGAAACACCGTTACTTGGGTTGTCTGAAGAATCAGGAGATGAAATTTGGGCTGGACTTCCAAGCTGGTACACCCTAAGTTTATCAATAGGTTACGAATTAAGCAAGTCTGTGGGCTTTAATTTTGGTGTGGAAAATATTATGGATGCGCATTACAAAACTTTTGCATCAGGAATAAGTGCACCTGGCAGAAATTTTATTTTTTCTGCACAATATAATTTTTAATACTATTTTGTAATAGCGATTCTAACTGAATTAATGGTATAGCTTTTTTTTCACCAGGAGCATATAAATAAGTATAAACTAAAGGCCCGCTCTCAAAAAAATAAGCTTGAAATATTCCGCCCATAAAATCATTTTCCATCCTCCAAAGAGATTGAATTTTGATATATGGTTCGTTCCGAGAGGCATTAATATCGGTGGGTGCTGTTCTATCTAGCACCATATATGAATTAGGAACTGGTCCTAAAATGTGTTCAGAAATAATACTGTCTACAGCATCATATGCCCTATTTAAAAAATAACCTATATCTAATTCGCTATTACTTGTATGTCTTAGTTTGAAAAAATGGTCGTTCTGAAAAGAGTGTGAATTTGTAATTAATAATCCCTGGCTAATGTTAGGTGTTTCTCGCCTTAGCCAAGTAATATTAGAATCCTGATATGCAATAAAAAAGTCTTTAGGCGCAGGAATGAATAGTTTGTGACGTTCATCTATTTGATTATTGATTGTTAAATCTGCATGCTTTTTAAATTTTTGAACCAACCTTTTAACTTCTGTTTCTTTGATTTTTTTTACTACCGCCAATATTTGATTCTCTTTTAGTATTAAATCTTCGATAGAAGAAACCTTGAGTAAAATAGCTAATTGATTTTTTGCAAACAAATCATGTTTGAATTGAATTGCAAAAGTATCTGATTTTTCCACAAAAAGTAGGTTTTGGTGGCGCTGTAGAACACCTCTAAACTTATCGGAATCTACTTCCATTATCGATAATAATTTCTCTGGCTGTGGAGCAGGGCCAATCTCAAGACTTAAAAAGGTTTTTAATTTAGTATATATATCTTCATCTAAATCAATGTTATTTTTAACCACAACTAATTCTAGTGGGTCGCCAATTGATTGTGGTAAATTGTTTGGGCCACCACCAGAATCCGAAATTCCCAGCCAACCAAGCCCAAATAGTGCAACTATAATAATAATAATATATAATTGTGTTTTTGTCAAATTTAATTATTTAATAATTCTATAAATATAAAGTCGTTGCCCTTGTTTTATTTTACTGTTTTTTAAATCATTCCAGAGCATAATATCTTTTATTTTACAATTATATTTGTTTGCAATTTTTCCTAAATAATCTCCTCTCTTAACAATATATTTAATCTTCTCTATGTCACTAAATGTTGGATATGTAAATTTTTCTACAGAATCAAGCTTGGCTAATTGTTTGTAAATACTATCCTTGTTATTAAGAAATTGCGCCCATTTATAATTAGGCAATATAAGTGGGAATTTTTCATTTTCAACATACGGAATAAGTTGTAGTTTATATACAGGGTTTAATTCTGCCAACAACTCACCATCTATAGACATAATGGCTGCTAAATGTGCTAAATTCATGCGCTCGTTCAAGTGCACCGAATCTATTTGATAGCTTTTAATGCTTATTTCTTTATTCGCGGTAATCCCATAATCTTGTGCAAAATTCATCACATATAATGCTGCTATAAATGCTGGAATATAGTTTTGGGTTTCCTTAGGCAGGAATGGTCTAATTTCCCAATAATTTAATTTACCGCCTGACCGCCTCATAGATTTAGTTATATTTCGACGACCAGCATTATATGAAGCAATTGCAAGCTCCCAATTTTTAAATACCTTATACGACTTCCTAAAATACTCACATGCTGCTTCCGTTGATTTATAAACATCTTTGCGCTCATCCAAATAGGAATTTACTCTTAATCCATGTTCTTTTGCTGTTGGGTACATGAATTGCCACAATCCAATTGCACCAGCTGGAGATTTGGCGTTAGGATTTAAAGAAGATTCAATAATTGGTATATATTTTAACTCTAACGGCAAATCATGTTTGTCTAAATAAGCTTCAAAAATTGGGAAATAATATTCTGCTAGTGTCAATAGTGAGCTCACTTGTTCAGGACGTTTAAATAAATAAAACTTTATATGCTGACCAATCTCTTTTGTATATCTTAATTCTAATGGTGTAAGTTGATTTAATGAATCTAATTGAGCCTGTATCTTTTGAGCATCAAAAATATTATTTTGTGTTTGATCCAGGTCTTCCAATTTGATATCTAATAATAGATCATAACTTAAAATAGTATCTTTTTTAGCAAACAAAGACACCTTGTCTTCTTGGGAAAAACAAGAAAACATAAAAATTAAAACAAATGCTAAAATTCTATTTTTCATTCTGTGTTTAGTTATTTATGATTGTTTTTGCACAACCTAATAAGTCTGATTCTGAAAAAAAATCACCTATTAATTGCCCCGAGGCAAAGAATCCATTTTCAACTTCACCTATTGGAAAAGAAACTGCAGGGTGTCCAGATAAATTGGCAATTACAGTAAAAATATCTTCATAATATAGTTGTGTTGGATTAATATTCTTCTGGCCAATTTTAAATGGCAAATTAGGTGTCGTTGGTATTAAAATATAATTATTCTCTGATAAAATTGATTTTAATTGTTCTTGAATCAGTTTTCTAATTTTTTGAGCTTTTGTATAATATGCATCATAATAACCTGCACTTAAAACATATGTGCCCAGCAGTATTCTCCTTTGAACCTCTTTTCCAAACCCTTCTGTTCTTGATGTACTAATTAATTCATCTATCCCGCTGGCTTTTGTTTGGTGACCATATTTGATGCCGTCATAACGAGAAAGGTTGGAAGATGCTTCTGCTGTCGTTAAAATATAATAAGTTGGCACAAGGTTTTCTAGTAGTGGTAAATCAATATATTTAATTGTGTGGCCTTTTTCTTCTAGATTTTTTATTGTTTTTTTAAACTTGGATTTGATTGATTTATGAAGACCACTAAAACTTAATACGTCTTTAAAAACTGCAAACGTTTTTTTAGTTTTGTTATCCGAGACCTCTAAGTTCATCCTTTCGCCAATACAAGTGCTGTCATGCTCGTCTAGACCTGAAATCACATTCATAACTCTAGATATATCTTCCGTTGATTTAGCAAGAGGTCCTATTTGATCAAAGGATGATGCAAATGCTATTAATCCATGTCTAGAAACCAATCCATATGTTGGCTTAAGCCCTATGACCCCGCAAAATGCAGCTGGCTGCCTAATTGACCCCCCTGTGTCTGTGCCAAGTGCTAATTGACAAAGATTTGCCTTCACGGCTGCGGCAGAAGCTCCAGAAGATCCACCTGGAACATATAGTTTATTAATTGGGTTTTTTGTTGGACCATATATAGAATTTTCATTACTTGAGCCCATTGCAAACTCATCACAATTTAATCTTCCTATGATAATAGCATCTTCTTCAATCAAGCGATCAACAACTGTAGCAGAATATGTAGACTTAAAGTTTGTTAACATTTTAGATGCTGCAGTTGAATGGTGATTTTTATAGCAAATATTATCTTTAATTCCCACAATCAAACCGGCCAGCTTACCAGCAGTTTGATTCTTTATTTTTTCGTCTATTTTAATAGCTCTTTCGAGTGCCTCTGACTTATATACTTCAATAAAAGCATTGAGGTCACTGTATTTGGATATATTATCAAGATAGCCTTCAACTAATTCATGGCAAGAAATATTTCCAACTGAAATGTCTTCTTGAATTTCTTTTAAAGAAACATAATTTTTCAAAATCAACTATGCTTTATTACTCTTTGTTTTGCTCTTTGTCGCTTGAAAACGCTTCGTTTGAATCATCTTTTGTGGCTTTTTTAAATTCTTTTATGCCTCCACCCAAGCCTTTCATTAATTCGGGGATTTTTCTACCTCCAAATAAAAGCAAAATAGCTAGCCCAATAATAATCCATTCTGTCCCTGATGACATGCCAAAAATTGCGAAAGTTAAAAACACTATATTCATACTAAAAATATTTTACCATAAATGTACAAAGATTTTTAATAGCTTGAAAGCCAATTTTTGGGATTTAATTTTTCTCGTGATTTCCAAATTTGAAAACCTAACACATTTCTTTTCTTACTGTTTGGATTATAAATTGAGCCCAATGTCTGCTTGGTTTTTATTTTCTGACCTTTTTGAACATTTACATCATATAAATTAGAATAAACAGAAAAATACTCTCCATGGCGAAGAATCAAAACCTTATATCCATTAGGTAGTATCATAATCTTTGAAACTTCACCATCAAACACAGACCTAACGTCATTTGTTGTTGTAGCAATTTCTATGCCATTATTCATAATAGTAATGCCAGACAAAACAGGATGCGGTGATTCGCCAAACTTAGTAATAACGGTGCCTTTTGTAGTTGGCCATGGCAAACGCCCTTTATTGGAAGCAAAATTGCTTGATATTAGTTTTAATTCTGTAGTTAAACCATCTTCCTTACTTTTTTCCTTAGATAGGATTGATAAAATTTCATTTGTTATTTTTTTCTTCTGCAGTTCTTTAGAAGATAGTGCTTGCAACAATGAATCTTCTTTGTTTTTTAAAACATCGACCGTTGACTCTTTGGACTGCTTCGTTTGCAACAATAATCGAATTTCTGTTTTCTTATTTTTTTGCAACTTGCCCTGTTCAAGTTTTTTTATTACTAATAGTTGCTTTTTATTTTCTATATCTATCTTTGCTTCTTGTATCGATTTATATTTTTTTCTTCTATCCTCTTCCATTTTTCTAAGATGATGAAATCGTCTAAGTAATTGATTAAAATCTTTCGATGAAAAAAAGAATAAAAGACGATTATAGGTAAGTGATAAATGATGTGTTTTTTGAATTAAAGTAGAATAATTTTTTTTTAATAATTGAAGCTGCACAACAACAACCTCTAATTCTTTTTCTATTTGTTTTTCCTGTGATTTTAAAACATTTATTTCTTGATCTAACAAACTTAATATCCCCTCTTTAACACTGATTTGTTTATTCACAATTTTTAGGGCCTCAAGAGTATATTTTTGTGTTGACTGAGTTTCTTTTAAATTACTTGTAAGTGCTTTTGACTCCTGTATTAACTTTTCTTTTTGCTTTACTAATTGATTATAATTTTGAGCAGACAAACTACTTACACAAAAAAAAATAAAAAATAAGATATGTCTGTAATTTAATGGGAAATTCATATACTTAAAATAAAGTAACTGATTTATAATCTATATTTATTTCATCTAGATTATCAAAAGATGTTTCTTTCTCTATGTTTTTTATAATTATTTTTTGAGGTAAAAACAAACTGTCTTTTCCCCATTTGTCAACAAACACATAATTCGTAAAAAAACAATTTTTATATGGATTTTTATATTCTACTGTATCCTCTTTCAGGTTATTTTGCATAAATGATTTTTGAAATGTTTTTATGTTAATCTGATTATTTCTTTTAAAGAAAATCGAGTCATTTTGTTTAGTGTATTTATTTTGAAAAAAAATGTTTTCTTTTGTTAATGTTAATTTTCCTAGTTCAACACCTAAAAATGGATAAATAGAAGTAGTGATAGTGTCAGCAGAAATTTTAATTTTTGTTTTAATTTTGGAAATACTAGATAATAAATTATTCAATTCAATATTTGCATGAATTATTATAGTGGTTGTATTTTTTATTGATTTTTTTGACTTTATTTTAAAAACACCACAGCCACAAAACAATAATAAAATAACAATTATATACTTATTCATATATCTTGATTTTATCTTTTACAACTGAATCATCTGGATTGATTGATAAAGATTTCTTCCACTGAACCAAAGCGTCATTAAACAGCCCTAACTTCTCTAAAATATCTCCATAGTGGTCAAAAAGAGTGGCACTATTTGTTTGTAAATCAATAGCCTTCATAATTTGAGTTTTCGCTAAATTATATTCTTCCAGCTTATATAAGACCCAGGCATATGTGTCTAGGAATGATGGGTTA
This sequence comes from Flavobacteriales bacterium, assembly GCA_002707245.1. Lineage (GTDB taxonomy): Bacteria > Bacteroidota > Bacteroidia > Flavobacteriales > TMED113. The sequence continues at coordinate 86,754 of PAMG01000014.1, read as the reverse complement.
GGATTTTCAGCTGTTAATTCATTACATTTTACAATCATGTCCTTCGCAGTCTTTAAATTTTCACCACGAAGTGCTAAATAATAACTATAATTATTTAATACATATATATTCTGTTCATTATATAGAAGAGCTGTGCGATATGCTTCGTCTGATTGTGTATCGCTACCCAATTTATGATAACTATCACCAATTAAAGAGAAAAATTCCGATTTAAATAGTGGCTCATCAATAATGAATTCTTGACCCATCAATAAAGCCTCAATGGTTTCATTATATTCATTTTTATTAAAGTGGGATAGACCCTTATAATAATATAATCTTGCATTATATGGATACCTACTTATCGCTAGGTTTGTGGTATTTAATGCTAAATCAAAATCTTTTTGTAAAAAATAAATTTCTATTAATTTAGTGTAAACATATTCGTCTTTTATTAAGCCTGAATTCAGTGAACGATTATAGTGTGGTATTGCAAGCATATACCGCTCCTCTTTTGCATATATATCAGCTAAAATTAAATTGAAAATAGGCTCGTTTGGATATAGTTTTATTGCTTTTTCTGTAATTAACTGAAATGATGCATGTTCAGAAATATTGTTTTCAATTAATAGTTTGTAAAAAATATCTTTTTTTGTTTCTATATTAATAATTGGGTTATCAACAATCTTTAAAAGATAGATTTCCTGATTAACAATATCTTTTTTATTTGCATAAATTTTATATAAAGCGATGATTGCTGTGGCATTATTTTTATCTATAACCAATAAATCATTGTAAACAGAAATTGCCTTCTCATATTTGCTAAAATGTAAATACACTGAAGCTAATTCTGACAAGAATCTTGGGTCGCTCGGATGTTTTTTTAATAAATACTGAATCGTTTTTTCAGCTTTTTCAAAATTATTTTGATCTAAAAAAATGTTTTTTAATTCCAGAGATAAATCATCTGATTCTCCTAATTTAGATTCTGTTTTTTTAATAAATTTAATAGCTCTCTTATATAAAGAAAGTTCTCTTAGTATTTGGATTTTTTGAAAATAATAGATTGAATTATTGGGTTCTATTTGAATAAGATTAGAATATACATCAAGTTGTTCTTCCATTTTATTTTGCATAATATATATGTCAAGCAACAAATAGTAATACCATCTATTCTTACCATTTATATCTATAGCTCGTTTTATATAATACTCTGCATTATCCCATTCTTTAAAATAAAAATAAAGTTTTGCTATTTCATTATACGCCGAAGACTCTTCTGGGTTTAAGGCGGTGCATTTTTCATATAGCATCAAAGCCTGTTCATATTCCTCTAAAACTTTATGCTTTTCTGCATCAAAATAAAATTGAAGATATTGTTTTTCATTTTTATCAATTTGATTAATAAATTCCTGCTGTTGAGCATTAGAAATCAAAAAAGTGCTGAAAGCTATGCACATATATATATTTATATTTTTCATGACATCTATCATTTAAACGTGCAATAATCGCCAATATTTACACAGCTGAAATTATTATTATATTTCACATTGCTTCCTATTATTGATGAATGAATTTCGAGCCCCTTTAATGAAGAGTTTTTCTGAATAATGCTATTTCTAATTTTAGAGGATTTAATAACCGTTCCTGCTCCGACGCTCACATTTGGGCCTAATACAGAGTTTTCTATTTGTGCTGTGGGAGCAATATAACAAGGCTCGTGGATTGTTGTGTTGGGAAACTTTCTTTTTTGCAACACTTCCTTTTTTAATATTTCTACATGTGAGGTTAATACATTCTGTGGATTTCCAAAATCTAGCCACCTTTTAATTCTATTAATCGAGAATTGAAAATTTTTGTTTTTTAAATTTTCTAATGCTGTGGTAATTTGATATTCTCCATTTAAAATGATGTTATTATCTAATAAGTGTTCAATTTCTTTTTTTAAGTCAGAACCATTTTTAAAATAATAAACTCCAACAATTGCTAAATTAGATATAGGAATTTGAGGCTTTTCTATGAAATCTGTAATATATCCCTCATTATTTAATTTAACCACGCCAAATGCACTAGGGTCCTCAACCTCCTTAACAAGGATACACGCATCTGATTCAATATCAAAATCAAAATCTGTATCAAATATGGTGTCTGAAAAAGCAATCAAAGCCGGCCCATTAAGCATGTTTTTAGCACAATATATTGCGTGTGCTGTGCCTTTTGCCTCACCTTGATAAAAAACTTGATGTTTTATCTTTTTTTTTGTCATCAAATTATTTAACATGTTTTCAATATTTTGCTCTGGACGTTCAATAATAAAGCCTATTTTTTGAATAGTAATATTTGATTTTTGAACAACTAAGTCTATTATTCTTTCAATAATTGATTTTCCTGCTATCTCTATTAATGGCTTTGGGGTTGACAGTGTCTGTGGCCGAAGCCTGGTGCCCTTCCCCGCCATAGGAATAATTATATTCATATTGTTATTTTTTACCGGTGCTACCAAATCCTCCTGTTCCCCTCTGCGTTATTGTTAGTTGATCAATATTATCCCAAGTAATATTTTCCACTTTAGCTAAAACTAACTGAGCAACTCTGTCTCCATTTTGAATTTTAAATGTATCGTGGGAATGGTTTACCAATATAACTAAAATTTCTCCTCTATAATCTGAATCAATCGTGCCAGGTGAGTTTAATACAGTAATTCCATGTTTTAAAGCCAATCCACTCCTGGGCCTAACCTGAATTTCGAAACCAATTGGAATTTCCAAAAAAATTCCGGTTGGAACAGCAACCCTTTCTCTTGATTTTAGTAAAATATCTTGCTCAATATTTGCACAAATATCCACACCAGAAGATCCTGGTGTTTTGTAGATTGGTGTTTTGTGTTTTGAATTATTAATAATGCCTATTCTCATAAAAAATATATTACTTTATTGTTATTGGTTTAAACAGTTTCTTTATCTGCGAATACATAAATATAAGGTATAGCATAAATAAAACCGTATTATCAATTTGCATATTTTTATACATCTTAACATCTATAAATGTACTAAATAAAACGATTCCTAAAGAAAGACCAAAATATATTAAAATTGATTTAATTTTATACGGTATTTTAAAGTGAATCTGACCTAAATAAAATGAGATTGTCATCATAGACCCATAGCACAGTAAGGTGGTCCAGGCTGCGGCCATATATCCATATATCGGGATAAATATAATATTTAAAACTAATGTTAGTACCGCCCCAATCGTTGATATTATAGCTGCATATCTTGTTTTATTGGTAACCTTATACCAAACAGATAGATTATAATATACACCTAGACATATATTTGCCATTAAGACTATTGGTATAATCGAAAGTCCTTTGTGGTATTCCTCTGCTGGAATAATAAATTTAATCACATCAATATATAAAACAACAAATAAAAAAATAGAAAGTGCAACTAAAACAAAAACTTGCATCATTAAAGAATAAATAATCTTTGCATTTGGTTTCTTAAACTGATTGAAAAAAAATGGTTCGGCTGCAAACCTATATGCTTGTACAAATAAAGTCATAAAAATAGTTAATTTATAACACGCTGAATAAATACCCAATTGATTCATTGCTATTGCTGTCCCATATTTTGGTTGTAATAAATATTTTAATAATAGTTTGTCTATAGTTTCATTAATAATGAATGCTAAACCTGCAATTAATATTGGCCAAGAATAGCGAATCATTCGCTTAAATATTAAAAAATCTGGTTTAGATATATTTGCTTTTATATCTGGCAATAGTATTAATACAGTAATAATGCTTGCAATTAAATTTGAAATAAACACATAACCCACTGAAATAGATGGGCTATAAATCCCATTAACCAATTTAAGCATAAAACCATGCTCTTGCAGATACGGACAAAGTAGAAGAAAAAATAAATTGAAAAATATATTTACAGCAATATTGAGGGTTTTAATAGAAGCAAATTTTATAGCCTTATTTTGTTGCCGTAATAATGCAAATGGAATAATCGAAATAAGATCTAAACTTATTATAAAAAGAAAATATAAAACAAATTCCGGATGATTCCCATGACCAATAGTATCTGAAATATTTTGATAAAAACAAAGACCCAAAAACACTATAATACAAGCGTTAATAAATAAAAATGTAAATGACGAAGAAAATACTTTAGATACAGAATCGGTTGAATATTGATCAACAACACCTTTGTCCTTGGCGAACCTAAAAAAACCCGTTTCCATTCCAAATGAACCAATTACTATAAATAAAGCAGCATATGCATACATTTCTGCAACAATGGCATATTCCGAGGGCATAAATAAAATAGTATATAATGGGACTAAAAAAAAATTCAGAATCCGTGCAACTACGCTGCTAAAACCATATATTAAAGTTTGATTAAAAAGTTGTTTTATTTCGCTCATTTAATTAAAATTCGGTTTTCTTTTTTGAAGAAATGCATTAACACCTTCTTTAAAATTATCGGTTTCAAATAATGCCCCAAACTCTCTACTTTCAACATCATCACCTTCATTTAAATAACAACTATTAATAGATTTTATTGCCGAACTTAGTGCTTCCGGAGAGGTTCCGTGAAATAGTTTGCAAATCTTTAAACATTTTTCTAGTAGATTGTCTTGCTCAACTACATGGTTCACCAAGCCAATTCTATGCGCCTCTTCTGCATTAATCATCTTTGCAGTTAATATCATTTCCATTGCAAGGTTAACACCTATAATTTGGGGTAATTTCTGTGTTCCACTATATCCAGGTATTAGCCCTAAAGAACACTCTGGTAAACCTAATTTAGCGGAAGAGCTTGCAATTCTAATGTGTGTAGACAGTGCCAATTCAAGACCACCTCCTAAAGCATATCCATTAATTGCAGATATAACAGGCTTAGAAAAGTGAGATATTTTATTAAATAGTTTTATTTTTCCACTTTTACTTAGTTCAATGGCGCGTTCTGTTGTAAAATCTTGAAATTCCTTAATATCTGCTCCAGCCACAAATGCTTTGTCGCCAACACCGCTTATAATTACTGATCTTATTGATGGTGTGTGTTCAATATCATTTAATTTATCTGATAAATCTGTTATTACTTTATTATTTAAAGCATTTAATTGTGTTGGCCTATTAATTTCAATAATAGCTGTTTTACATTCTTGATTTTCTTTATAATTAATCATATTTATTATTTTATGTTTAGTGTTTTTTTTCTAATGGAATAGAAACCTCAAAAACTGTTCCATCTAAATCAGTTACATATGTAATGCTTCCTCCAAAATCATCTATTATTCTTTTAACCATGGCAAGTCCTAATCCGGTTCCACTATTTTTTGTTGTAAAATTAGGTTCAAAAATTTTATCCCTTATATTTTTTGGTATACCGGACCCATTGTCCTTAACAAGGATAACACAGTTTTGATTTTTTATTTTTACATCAACAACCACTTTTATTGGGACACCTGATCTTTCTGATTGTAAAGAATTTTGAATCAGATTATTTAAAACACGTGTTAAATGGGTTTTGTCAACATATACATTCATAGAGTTCGTAGAATTTATTTCTGCAACAAGTTGTACGTTGTTGTTTTTAAAAATATGTATAACATCTTTTACCGTTTCTAGTATAGAAATAGATTCGAGATTTTGAGTGTTTAAGCTGGCAAAATCGGAAAAAGCATTTGCAATCCTGTTTAATGTATCTATTTGCTGAATCATCGTTTTAGAAAATTCTTTTAATTTATCTTCCCATTCATCAGAGTACAGCCCAGCACCCTTGCCGTCATCAAAAGATTTTTTTAAATACTGGACACTGAGCCTCATTGGTGTTAGAGGGTTTTTAACCTCATGAGCAATTTGTTTAGCCATTTTTTTCCAGGCACCCTCTTTTTCGCTTTTTATTAATTGTTGCGTTCTTATATCTAGCTCCTGTATTAGCTTATTGTAGCTAGATATAAGCTGCCCTATTTCATCTTGCACGGGCCATATTAATGGTTTAATGGATTTCATGTTTGTATAAGAGAGGTGCTTGGATATCGACCTTAGGGGCGCCGTAACTTGCTTTAATAAAATATAGGCAAACAAGCTGGCAAATAACAACAAAAAAACATATATCTTAATGAACTTTTTAATTTGTGTATTTGTTTTTATTAAAATCTCGGTTTTTGTACTTTTATCATAAATAACATCCAAAACACAAAATGGAGTATTTGTAATTATTGGCTCACCAGAGTTAAGAATTGTTGTGTTTTCTGGCACATATAAAATCCTATATGTTCCAAAATAACCCGCCTTCTCATATTTTATTTTTTTTTCTTGAGAATTAAAACATTGTTCAATAATCGAATTAGGAAGTGGCGCTGTGATACTCTTCTCAACAAACAAAGAGTCATCTGAAGAAAGAATAAAATTACCATCCAAATCATATATGTTAATTTTTAATTTATGTATATATCCTACTTCTTTCAAAAGCTGACTAAAAGCTTCTGATAAATCTTTATTATAGTCAACTGATGCCTCTATTGATTTTGCAACAGCGCGATCTTTTCTGGCTAATCTGTCAATATTATACTCTGTCGTGTCTTGTTTAATTTGCTGAATATTAATCAACGCTACAATCACCAATGACACGCTAATCAACCCAATCATTGATAAAAAAATTTTCTGACTTAATGTTGCTTTTTTAAAATTCATTAATATATCAAATATATAAAATTGAACTGGGATATAGTAGGTGCTTAAAATCGATATCTTTGTTGCTTGCGCCTGTGAGATTAACCATTTAATGCTTCGGCGCCAGCTACTATTTCTAGTATTTCATTTGTTATTGCTGCTTGTCTTTGTCTATTATATGCAAGTGTTAAATTTTGTTTTAACTCATTAGCATTGTCGGTAGCTTTATGCATTGCTGTCATTCTAGCCCCATGTTCTGCTGCAATTGAATTTAAAACAGCTTCAAATAATTGGGTGTGTATTTGATTTGGAATTAATGTATTTATAATACTTGTTTTGTCGGGCTCAAAAATATAATCTTTTCCACTTTGATTGTCCTCAGTGTCCTCATCATTAATTTTAATTGGTAAAATAGGAGTCGACTCTACAATTTGTGTTCCCGCATTTTTAAACTTGTTATAAATAAGAATAACCTTTGACCATTTTCCAGATAAAAATTCATTAATAATTTCTTGTGAAATTTTTTGGCTAAGTACACGAGTCGGTTCATCTAAAATATCGTTTTCTGTTTTAATAACACGGTATTGGTTTCTTGAAAATAAATCAGCTGATTTTTTGCCAATTGAAAACACCTCAATATCTTCATTTTTTAATTCTTTGGCTTTTTTAAAAATATTAGCATTAAATCCTCCACACAAACCCCTGTTGGAGGTGATAGCAACAATTAAGGTTTTCTGCTTTTCAGAAAACTGTTTTGTTAATTTAATTTCTGAGTGATTTACATTAGGAAGTAGATTTTGAATCGTTGACTTAAGCGCTTTTGCATAGGGTCTTATATTAGACATCCTATCTTGTGCTTTTTTTAATTTAGCTGCTGACACCATTTTCATCGCACTAGTAATTTTCATCGTCGATGAAATAGAGGCGATTCTAGATCTTATTTCTTTTAAATTTGACATTTAATTCTTAATTGAAATTTTTTAAAACTTGTCCCAATGCTGTTTTGATATTTTCTGTCGCTTCATCACTTAGTTTTCCACTTTTTAATTCAGCCAACGTACTACCAAAATCTTTATGCATAAGTTTAATTAATTCCGCTTCGCATTCTTTTATTTTATTGACCGGAACTTTATTTAATAACCCATTTACACCACAGTAAATTATAGCAATCTGCTCCTCCACCTTCATGGGTTTATTTAGCCCCTGTTTCAAGATTTCAACATTTCGTTTCCCCTTTTCTAAAACGGCCGTTGTCGCGGCATCTAAATCTGAACCAAATTTTGCAAATGCTTCTAATTCTCGATACTGCGCTTGGTCTAGCTTTAATGTTCCTGAAACTTTTTTCATCGACTTCACTTGGGCGCTACCTCCAACACGGGAGACGGAAATTCCTACATTAATTGCTGGACGAACTCCTGAATTAAATAAATCTGATTCTAAAAATATTTGACCATCCGTAATAGATATAACATTCGTTGGTATATATGCAGAAACATCTCCTGCTTGAGTTTCTATTATTGGTAGAGCTGTTAAAGACCCTCCACCCTGAACAATTGGTTTTAGTGAGTCTGGCAGGTCATTCATTGAAGAAGCAATTTCATTAGAAGAATTAATTTTAGCTGCCCTCTCTAATAATCTAGAGTGTAAATAAAAAACATCTCCTGGGTAGGCCTCTCTCCCCGGGGGTCTTCTTAATAGCAATGACACCTCTCTATATGAAACAGCTTGTTTTGATAGGTCATCATATACAATTAATGCGTGACGCCCAGTATCTCTAAAAAACTCCCCTATTGCTGCTCCTGTAAATGGAGAGTAAAATTGCATTGGAGCTGGATCCGACGCAGCTGCAGCAACAATTACTGTATATGGCAGTGCGCCATTATCACTTAACATTTTAGTTATGTTAGCAATTGTTGATCCCTTTTGCGAAGTCGCAACATAAATACAATAAACAGGCTCACCTTGCTCAAAAAATTCTTTTTGATTAATGATTGTATCTAAGGCAACCGATGTTTTTCCGGTCTGCCTATCTCCAATAATAAGCTCTCTTTGCCCCCTACCTATAGGAATCATTGCATCAATAGCTTTAATTCCTGTTTGGAGCGGTTCATTTACTGGTTGTCGGTAAATCACACCTGGAGCTTTACGTTCTAGTGGCATTTCATATGTTTCGCCAATGATTGGCCCCTTTCCGTCTATTGGTTGCCCTAAGGCATTAACAACACGTCCAAGCATTCCTTCACCTACGTTTACTGATGCTATTTTATTCGTTCGTTTAACCGAATCTCCTTCTTTAATTTTTGTTGAGGAGCCTAATAATACTGCACCAACATTATCTTCTTCTAAGTTCAGAACAATCGCTTGTTGATTTTTGTCATCATTAAACTCTATCAATTCCCCAGATTGAGCATTAGCCAACCCATAAATTCTTGCAATTCCGTCACCAACTGCCAAAACTGTACCTGTCTCTTCTAAGCTAGCTGTTGATTCTAAATTTTTTAATTCTGATTTTAAAATCTGTGATACTTCTGATGATTTAATTTCTGTCATTTTATTTAATATTTATAGTTTAAATGCACGTTTAGCATTTTTTATTTTTTTTCTGATACTTGCATCATATTGTAAATCTCCTGTTTTTATAATAAAACCCCCAAGCAAACTTTTATCTATTTTTTCTTCTATATGAACACTGCCACCAATATTTATTTTTGCTTTTATTTTATTCTTTAAGGCTTCATCCATCGGTTCTGCTGAAATAATATGTGCTACAACAATATTGTAATGCTCGTTGTATAGGTCTTGGTATTTATTAATCATATCTAATAAATAAGCCTCCCTATTTTTACCAATAACCAGCGATAAAAAATTCATAGTGCTTTTATTCACCTTTTTTATGAAAATTTTTTCAAAAATAGTCTTCTTTGTGCTTTTATTAATTGTGGGGTTTTTAATTAAGTCTATTAGGTCTATTTCATTCTGAATCGTTCCTGAAATAAGCTTTAAATCACCCATAACCTCATCCAGTATACTGTTTTCTATAGCTATTTCAAAAAGAGCTTGTGCGTATCTATTTGAGGCTTTTGTTGTTTGCATAATTATTATATCTGTAAATCTTCAACACTATCCATAATTAAAGAATTATGTTGATTTGGGTTTTCAAGTTCTTTTTTAAGAATTTTTTCAGCAATATCTATAGATAGCTCTGCAACAGTATTTTTTAATTCTCCTATCGCAGCTCTTTTTTGTTGAGCAATCTCGTCTTTGACAGACTTTAGCTGAGCATCCATTTGAATATTTATCTTGCTTTGTTGTTCTTTTTTATATTCTGACAATTCTATTTGTGTTTCTTTTATAAGCTTTTCTTTTTCTTTTTTTCCCTCCTCTAAAATCTGTGCTACTCTTGATGTCGCTTCAGAAATTTGCTTTTGGGCCTCTTCAGCTTGATCAAGAGCGGTTTGAATACCCTGCTCTCTTTCGTTTAAAGCCTTTAATATTGGCCCCCAAGCAAATTTTTTCATAAGCACAAGTAAAAGAATAAAGCATGTTGTCATCCAAAACAACAGACCTATATCTGGTTTAACTAGTTCCATATAAAAATTTTTTTATGTTTTAAATAGTTTATTTCACTTATATCGTGAAAATTACAAGTAAACCGATTACCATTGCAAAAAACGCCGCACCCTCAACTAAGGCTGCCATAAGTATCATATTTGCTCTTAAGTCGTTAATTGCTTCTGGTTGTCGCGCCATTGCTTGCATTGCGCCATTTCCAATTTGGCCAATTCCAACCCCCGCTCCTAAAGCTGCCACTCCAGCTGCTAATGCCGCAATACCATATCCCGTAACATCTGCTGCTAATAAAACTGATAATAATTCCATTTTATAAAAATTTTGAGTTAATATTCATTTTAAATAATTTTTTAGTGTTCTTCTACCGCCATGCCAAAATACATTGCTGCTAATAATGTAAATACATAGGCTTGTAAAAAAGCCACTAATAGTTCTAAGGTCATCATAAACAACACAAAAAGTCCTGAGAAAACAGAAACTCCATATCCAGCCACAGGGCTCATCTCTCCAAAGATAAATATCATACTGAAAAAAGACAAGATAATTATGTGTCCGGCTGTAATGTTAGCAAACAACCTTATCATTAATACAAGAGGTTTTAAAAAAACCCCAAATATTTCTATTGGCGTCAATATTAACAATACCGGTTTTGGTACACCAGGCATTGCAAAAATGTGCTTCCAATAATATTTTTTACCACTTAATGTTGTTATTATAAACACCATTGCTGCCAAAACTAAAGGAACAGCAATATTCCCTGTTAAATTAGCACCACCAGGGAAAAATGGTATTAGTCCTAGTAGATTATTCAGAAATATAAAAAAGAATACTGTTAATAAGAACGGAAGATATTTTTTATATTCCTTTTCGCCTATGGCAGATTTAGCAATATCATCTCTAACAAAAATGACTATAGGTTCAAGTAAAGACTGGATTCCGCTCGGGGCTTTATTTTTGTTTTTTCTATATCTCTTACTAATTGTTATGAATACAAATAGTAAAATCAAGATGCTGAATATCAATGAAAATACATTTTTAGTAATTGAAAAATCCCATATTTTTGCTGTTTCTGCAACATTATTGCTTCCATCTTCGTTAACAAACTCAATGCTAGTTGTCTTTCCATAAACTAATTTATAGCCTTGATGGGTAGATTTTCCGTGATCAAATTTAGAAGAAGAAAAAACTTTCAATCCCTTTCCCTCGTGTAATAAAATAATAGGAAGTGGAATAGAAACCGCATGCCCCTTCCAGTCTAAAATATGCCACTCATGTGCATCTAAAATGTGATGCATAATCATGTCTCCTGGTTGAAATTTTTCATTACCATCACCAGGCCCACCAACGGAAGCCCCAAAAACAGGGGATGAATAAAAAATAGTAGTTAAGAAAAAAAGTCCGACAAAAAATCTAAGCATCATAATGTGATGATTATTTATGTTTTAAAAATCGAAAACAAAAGTAATTAATTTATGATTAATAACCACGCATTATTATGAGCTTTTTTTATGATTTTATTTTTTTTTACTAACATCCTTAATTAAACCATATAAAGTATAGAAAATAGACAACAAAGAAACAATGATAGTTATGTAATATATTTCATTATCAAATAATTTATCTAACTGATAACCAAAAAAAACAGATGCAAAAACAGTAATTGCAATTTGTGTGCCAGACAAATAGTATTTAAATGGATTATTTTCCCGCTGTTTCATTGTCATTGGAAAAAAAACTTTTTGTATTAATTATTAAGAATAAAAAATATAAAGCAATGAAAAATAATGAAAAATATATTTTGTCTGAATTTGAGGTAACATCTCCTAAAAGAAAAAAACAAACAACCAAAAAACCAATGGATATTAACATTTTTAATACCGTCATAAAATTATATATCATCAAAAATCTTTGAGGGGTTGTGCCAAGTTTAATTAATAATATGGATTTAATAGTATAGATGAGGAGAAAGAATAAAACTACTAAAAAATAATAAAGAAGTGGGGCGTAATTGACAAAAACAGATACAAATAGCAGGCCCATTAAAATAGCACCCGATGTCAACAGATTGTTTGTTAAATGTTTTTTCATTTAATTCAACCTATGCTGTTTTTTCACTGACTTCTGACTCTGTTTTCGATTTAGTCTTGTTGATGTTTTTGATAACCGGACCCATGCTGCATTTTCCAGAAAAAATAGCACCAGGCTCGATAGCTAATTGAGCGGATATAATTTCTCCCGACAGCTTAGCGGTTGATTTCAGTGTCAACAATTCCTCTGTAATAATAGTTGCTTTAAGCTCCCCGGCAATTATGGCATTTTTACAATTAACTTCACCCTCAATAACGCCACCCTCTCCTAACACAAGTCTGCCGTCTGTTTTGACAGAGCCTGTTAAATGGCCATCTATCCTCACATCAGAACTAGAGGTTAAATCACCTTGTAATATCGATCCGGATGAAATTGCATTAATTTCATTGTTTTTTTCTGTTGATCTTAACATATAAATAATTCTTTGGAATTCAATTTAACAAATAAATTTTATTAAAATATTCTATATAGTCATTAATATTTCTCGCCCTCAACAATTCTCCAAAGTTGTCTTCACTAATCACCATTGGAATAATATCTTGGTTTTTAAAAATCACTTGCGTGGTTGTGTTCTCTTGTATTAACTCATAATAAGCTTGAGCCTGCGTTTGGTTTTTAAAATCGCCAACCTTCAATATTTGTGCATCTTTATTTAATAATAAATTTGTAGTAGACAAGCTGTCTAATTTATAATTTTTTGCATTGAAGCTGGATATCGCCAATTGTGTTTCTGGAAGACTTACCGCAATATCATTTATCAATAGGAAAAAATAATGAGGTGACTCAAATTCTTTTTTATAAATACTATGAAGACCTTCATGTGCATTGTCGCCACTTAAGGTCGATAAAATAGTGTCAATCTGATTCACAATTCGGCTATCAGCATGCTTTGTTTTTATGGCCTCCAGATTTTCTATAAATAGCTTTTTTTCATTTTTTTGTGCTTGACAAAAAGCATTAAGCAGCTCTATTTCTGCAATAAAAATGGATTCTTGGTTGTTGAGAAATAGTTTCTCTAACTTCACACAGGATTCTTCGCTAAATTGGTTATATAAATCATAAGCTAATTGATAGGTGTTCTTGTCATTTTCTAGTTTCTCATTGATTGGTATATTTCCTTTTAAAATGTCTAAATAATTACTGTTGGGGTATTCAGCTTCTATTTTTTGTAAATATCGGTTTGCTTGAATTGTGTCTGTTTTAATATTATAGATATTGTGCAAATCAAAATAAATTAACTGTCTATAGTCGGTGGATGGAAACCGAACTATTAATTCGTTATATAGCTCAACTGATTGATTGTAGTCACCCAATTCGGTGCTAAAAATAGCAGACAAGTCATAATACGCTGTCTCTATTTTTGAGAGCAAAACTTGTTGTTGATCCTCTTTAAGGGGAAGCTGGGAAAGATAATATTCTCTATTATATTTTTCTTTTTCTGTTGGAGGTCGAAAAAGGGTGTCTGATTCTGCGTCCTCTATGGTTAGAATTTGGTTTTTATTTTTTCTACGCCAATTATCTTCTAGTTTTCTATTTCCCCATCTCGTCAAAAATTCGGAATAGCCCAAGCTCATTGCTGAGGGGTTATAAAAATACCAACCACCACCGGATGTAATACTCATGCTGTTTTGTGTTTGTTTATTGTATTCGTAAGAGTTGAATGCATTGTTTCCTGAGCCTCTTTCATTATCTAGTTTTAATTCCTCTTCTTGCTTTTTTAAGTCTAAAATGTGTTTGTCAATAATTTGGTTTCTTGCTTCTTCTGAAAGAAGAGCCAAATTAATAACACTATCATTGTGTTGAATTAATGTATATAGACTAGCTACTTTTTTCGAGTTACGCAACATGTTTTTGATCTCCTGGTACTTCTCGCTACTAGACTCTGCAAATTGATAAGCAGAATCACAATGGTTATATGCATTAATATAATCTTTTTGAGACCAAAATAATTCCGCTAAAGCATAATGGGATTCTGTTTTTTGATACAGGTTGGTTGTTGATAGCCTTGCTGAAAGTGCTAGTGATTTTATTGCAGAAACAGTATCATTGTTTTTCAACTCCATATTAGCTAGTGCGAAATAAATCTGATCTTGATATTCGTTGTTTTTTTTGTCTCTTAACATTTTATTTAAATCTTTTTTAAGAGACTCAAAATTATTTAAGCTCGGACTATATGCTTTCGTTTGATTTAATTTGGCATTAAAAACCAATTCATATTTTGGATTTTTCTTAACAACTTGCTGAAAAGAATTTATTGCATTTTCATAATTGCCGGTAATCAATTGTATTTGTCCTAACACAAAATACATTCTGGTTTTTTTACTCTTTATGGAAGATAGCCTTATGGCTTTCAATAAATGTTTTTCTGCTGCAATAAAGTCCGAATCTACTATAGCCAACCCTGCTTTTATCTCGAACAAAATTGCATCTTGTTGTTTTGTTAGATAATAATCGTCTTCCAGCTTTTGTATATTGTTATATACAGCCTCCTGATTATTGAGTTGTTGTTGGCAACGTGTGGCCCACAAAGCTGCCTCAGATTGGGTTTCAGGATTTGTAGATTTTCGAACAATGTAGTTAAATGTGTTGATTGCTGGCAAATAGTCTTTTTTATAAAATTTTGCCTTACCTATAGTAGAATATGCTTTGAAAATAAATTTGTTTTTTTCTTCACCATCAATATCCATTGAGTGTTGTTGAATGGCGAGCGTGCTTTTTTCAATTGCCTGGTCAAATGATGATTGTGAAGCTTGTGCGTCTTTTAAACTGCCATATGTGTTTATTGGTAGGGTTTCTTTATAATTGTCTACATGTAATTCTGTTATTTTTTTCACACCTGTCTTTAGGTGTTCTTCTGCATAAAAAAGAGCGTTGTATTTGGTGTTTAACTGGTGATACGCTCGGTTAAGTGCTGCATCTTTTTGTGTGGAACAACCAACCAATAATAATACTATAAATATAGAGAGTCTATATTTAGAGGTTAATAAAGCAAATTTTTTATTCATGATTAATAATCATATAAACGAACATAAAATTATTTTATTTTTTTGACTATACATATGTTTTGATAATACTATTTGCGATATTTGATATAATAGAAGTAATTAATGCATGTCAAAATCTAAAAAACCCAAACCAGATTCATTTTTAAATTTTTTTTTCAAATCCTATAAAATCAGTGATGTAAATAAAACTTCTCTAAGAGAAAAAACTATTACCACATTTAAGGGTTATCACTTATTTGTCTATTTTTTAGGCTTATTAATTGTCCTCTTATTTGGTGTGTTTTTATTAATTGCATATGGACCATTAAATAATTTGGTGCCACTAACCAACACTATTAAAAAAAAGGAAATTATTGATTTAATAGTGAGGGTTGACTCTTTAGAAAAAGATCTAGTTGTAAAACAGCAATACATTAATGTAATTGGTAAAATTATTAATGGTGAAGTGGTGGACAATCTGTTGCCAATAAGTATTGACTCTAGCCTCGTTTTTGAGAAATTAAAATTAATCCCATCTAAAGAGGATTCTATTTTGAGAAAAATGGTTTACGAAGAAGACTTATATAATATTTCTTCTTCGTATAGTGCGCGTAATTCAAGTTTAGAAGACTTTGTTTTTTTTAAGCCTGTCAATGGTTTAGTTATTGACACCTTTAACCTTCGTGATAGTCACTATGGGGTAGATGTGGTGACTCATGATGGTGCTTCTGTAAAGGCTTGCTTAGAGGGGGTGGTAATATTTTCTGACTGGTCTACCTCTAGTGGAAATATGATGTTAATTCAACATATAGATAATATTATCTCTGTTTACATGCATAACTCTATATTAACAAAAAAACAAAATGACCTTGTAAAAGCTGGAGAGGTAATTGGGATTGTTGGAAATACTGGAGAATTGTCTTCTGGCCCACACTTACATTTCGAATTGTGGCAAAATGGAACCCCTATTGACCCACAGGAGTATATAGATTTTTAATATATGGGCTTATCTTCTTTTTTATTAAAATGGTTAGCAAAAAAAGAATACAAAAAATATTCTTTAAACAAACAATGTGCGATAAAAAATCAAACCGATATTTTCAATAAAATTATGTTAAGGGGGCGTGGGTCCGAGTTTTGGAAACAAAAAAAAATACCAAACATTAAAAAATATAATCAATTTCAATCTCTTCTTCCAATCTCTGATTATGAAAGTATTCGTCCATTTATATCTCAAATATCTAATGGTGAAAAAAATATTCTCACAAAAGGAATGCCTTTATACTTTGCTATCACATCAGGAACAACCTCCGGAACAAAGTACATTCCCCTAACAAAAGAAATGTTAGCTTTTCAAACACAAGCAATAAAAGAATTGTTATTATTATACTCATATCAAACTAATAATTATAATATTTCCCCGAATGTGGGCATGATGTTTGTCCAGGGTTCTCCAAACTTACAATACTTAAATAAAGTTCCTTTTGCAAAACTATCTGGAATAACGGCCAGACATATTCCTTTTTTTCTTAAAAAGAACCGATACCCCTCTATGAAAACAAACTGTATAGAAAATTGGGCAGAAAAAATTGATGCAATTGTACAAGAAACATACAATAAAGACATGCAAATTATCGGGGGCATACCCCCTTGGGTAATGACATACTTTGAAGCCTTATTAAGTTTTAAAAACAAAAAAAGCCTACAAGAAATTTTTCCTAATCTAATGCTATATATACATGGGGGTAGTGGTTTTGGGCCTTATAAAAAAGCTTTTTTTAATATGTGTGGAACAATAGACACGCTAGAGGTTTATCCGGCCTCTGAGGGTTTTTTTGCATATCAAGATGATTTAAATGACCCAAGCATGCTGCTTTTAACTAATCATGGTGTATTTTATGAGTTTGTTGAACTAGCTGATTTTCAAGCACAAAAAATGAATAGAATTCCTTTAGAAGATGTACAATTAAATATTGATTATGTTATGATTGTTTCAACAATTGCTGGACTGTGGGTATACAATACCGGGGATACTATTCGATTCACCTCAAGGTAACCTTATAAAATTTTATTTAGTGGAAGATCCGCTCAATATTGTTCTGCTTTTGGTGAACATGTAATTGAAAAAGAAGTACAGGCGGCTCTTGAGGGTGCTATAAAAAAACATGGTGGTATTGTATCTGAATTTACTGTTGCTCCAAAAATAATGACCGAATCTCATTTGTCTCATCATCAATGGTTTATTGAATTTAAATGCATTCCAGATGATTTATCATTCTTTGAAAGAACATTAAATACGATTATGGAAAAACAGAATCTATATTACAGAGATCTAGTAAAGTCAAAAGTTATTGTTCCACTAAAACTTTTTGTGGTTAAAGTTGGTGGGTTTAATGCTTATATGAAATCTATTGGTAAATTTGGAGGACAAAACAAATGTCCACATCTATCCAATGAAACGAAGATTGCTAATTTTTTATTAAAAAACTATGTTAAGTAACAAAAAACAACTTGCAATTCTAGGTTCAACCGGGTCTATTGGCACACAAACATTGAAGATTGTAAAAAATAATCCGGATTTGTTTAAAGTGTTTCTTTTAAGTGCGCACAGCAATTATTTATTGTTATTTGATCAAGTAAAAAAATTTTCACCAAAACATGTGGTTATAAATACCGTTGAGGGGTATGAGTTTTTAAAAAAACACTTGAACAAAAAAAACACGAAAGTTTCCTTTGGTGTTTCAGAGCTTTCTTTGTTGGTTGCTGAAAAAGATATTAATCTGGTGGTTAATGGTATTGTTGGTAGTGCTGGTTTAATACCAACAATTCATGCTATTAAGGCTAAAAAAAATATAGCACTCGCAAATAAAGAAACACTAGTTGTTGCGGGACAGCTTATTATGGGCCTAGCAAAACAATATAATGTGTCTGTTTTACCAATAGACTCTGAACACTCTGCTATTTTTCAGTGTTTAGTTGGTGAAAAAAATAAAAATATTCACAAATTGATTTTAACTGCATCAGGTGGGCCTTTTTTAAATATTAAAAAATCTGATTTCAAGCACATTACGATTCAAAAAGCCTTAAAACACCCTAATTGGGAGATGGGGCCAAAAATCACAATTGATTCAGCCACATTAATGAATAAAGGGCTAGAGGTTATTGAAGCGTATTGGCTCTTCAATGTTTCTCTCGAAAATATTAATGTAGTAATACACCCAGAGTCTATTGTTCATAGCTTAGTTGAATTTTGTGATGGTTCCATTAAAGCTCAAATGGGGGTTCCAGAAATGACTACACCAATATTATACGCCTTGGGTTTTCCGGAAAGAATACCATACAAAACAGGTGCCCTTGATTTAACAAAAGTTGGAAACTTATCTTTTTTAAAACCAGATATGAAAAAATTTCCTCATTTAAAATTAGCATATGATGTTTTGAAAATAGGAGGAACTGCGCCCTGCGCTCTTAATGCAGCAAATGAAGTTTGTGTTGAGGCGTTCTTAAATAAGAAAATAAAATTTATAGATATGGTAAAAATAATAGAAAAATCATTGGAAAATTTTATTTTTGTGGCACAACCAAAATTGGATGACTACTTGCGGGTTGATAATGAAACACGAGAAGTAGTTAATAATTTAATTTCTAAATCATGATACAATTTCTTCAGTTTCTTTTAAGCTTATCTATTCTTGTAGTACTGCATGAATTTGGACACTATATAACGGCCCGCATGTTTGGTTGTCGGGTAGAAAAATTCTATTTATTTATGGATTGGCCTTATGCTTTATTTAAAAAGAAAATAGGAGACACGGAGTTTGGTATTGGCTGTGCACCATTAGGTGGTTATGTGAAAATTTCAGGGTTTGTAGATGAGTCGATGGATGATGATGGGTTAGAAAAAGAGCCTGAACCTTGGGAGCTTAGGGGTAAGCCCGCTTGGCAAAGATTAATTGTTATGTTGGGGGGTATTATCGTCAATATTGTTTTGGCTTGGTTTATTTATAGTATGATTGCATTTAGTGTAGGGCAAAAATACATTCCCATCGAAAACCTAAAAGATGGGTTTACGTTTAGTGAGGATGCTAAAAAGTTGGGGTTTGAAGATGGAGACCAATTGATTTCAATGGGAGGGGATGTTTTAGAAGAATTTGATCCAATGATGATAATGAGTGGGGTTTTGTTTGAGGGAGAAACCGACATTGTGGTACTTCGATCTAGTCGAGAAATTAATTTAAACATCGATAAAAATATTGTTAATGATATTATAAAAAACTTATCACAAGAAAGCCCCCCGTTAATGGAGCCTAATATAAAATGGATTGTTGGTGGGGTTATAGAATCTTCTGTTGCTGAAGAAGCTGGATTAGAGATTGGTGACCGCATTATGTTTATTAATGATGTTAGCACAATTTATTATAATAGTAGTGTTAAGGATTATTTGTTAACACAGGCTGGTCAAAATGCTGTTTTAACAATAGATCGGTCCGGCAAACAATATCAAATTAAGGTGACTTTTGGTGATAATGGTTTTTTAGGGGTCATCCCTTCAGCGGGTGAGTATGAAAAATTGAAATCTTTTTCTTTTTTGAAATCTTTTTCAGCTGGATTTAAAAAAACCAAAGAAACGATTGCTATGTATTGGGGTCAGGTGAAAACCATTTTCAACCCTGCTACTGGTGCTTATAAACATCTTGGTGGAATGATCACAATTGGTAGCATGTTTCCTGGTGAGTGGAATTGGTTAGTGTTTTGGTCAATGACGGCTTTTTTATCCATTATATTGGCTGTTATGAACCTTTTGCCTATTCCCGCGTTAGACGGGGGACACGCGCTCATTGCTATTGGTGAAATGTTAACCGGAAAAAAACTTCCAATAAAAATACTAATGCCTTTACAAATAATTGGAATGGTAATATTGTTAATACTTGTGTTGTACGCAAACGGAATGGATATTGTTCGTTTGTTTAATTAATATATTTTGAATTATGGAGGAAATTTTAAAAAACTTAGATATATCACCCAATCACGCTGGAACATCTACTGGTTTAAATTGGATTAATGAGAACTCAAACGATTCAACCGTGTCGTTTTCACCTGTAAATGGTGGCAAAATTGGTGTTGTAAATAATACATCTAGTAACGAATATAATAAGGTTATTTTATCTGCAACTGAAGCTTTTAAAGTTTGGAGGATGATGCCTGCACCAAAAAGAGGTGAGGTGGTTAGACAGTTTGGGGATGAGTTAAGAAAAAACAAAAAAAACCTAGGGAAGTTGGTTTCATATGAAATGGGCAAGTCTTATCAAGAGGGGTTAGGCGAAGTGCAAGAGATGATTGATATTTGTGATTTTGCGGTAGGTTTGTCAAGACAGCTTTGTGGTATCACACTGCACTCAGAACGGTTTAAACATAGAATGTATGAACAATATCACCCTCTTGGTGTGGTTGGTATTATATCTGCTTTTAATTTTCCTGTTGCGGTTTGGGCTTGGAATGCGGCTTTAGCTTGGGTTTGTGGTGATGTTTGTGTGTGGAAGCCTTCTGAAAAAACACCATTTTGTGCTATTGCTTGCCAAAAAATAATGGCAACAGTATTGAAAAATAATAATCTACCAGAGGGAATTTCATGCTTAATTAATGGTGATTATCATGTGGGTGAATTTTTAACCAATGACACACGGGTTCCTTTGGTTTCTGCAACAGGATCAACAAGGATGGGGAGAATTGTTGGGGCTAAGGTTGCTGAGAGATTTGGAAAAACAATTTTAGAGCTTGGTGGAAACAATGCTGTAATTATGACTCCTGATGCTGATTTAAATATTGGTGTTGTTGGTGTCGTTTTTGGAGCTGTTGGAACAGCTGGACAAAGATGCACCACAACAAGACGACTTATAGTTCATGATTCTATTTACGAAAAAGTTAAAGAGAAGTTAACCTTGGCGTATCAACAAATTAAAATAGGTGACCCGCTAGATGAAGAAAATCACATGGGACCTTTAATTGATGTGGATGCTGTTAAAGCCTACAAAAACGCATTATTAGAAATTCGAAAAGAGGGTGGTAATATTATTGTTGATGGTGGGGTGTTGTCTGGAGAGGGGTATGAGTCTGGTTGTTATGTAAAACCTGTAATTGTAGAAGCTAAAAATCATTTTAATATTGTGCAAACAGAAACATTTGCGCCAATACTATATTTAATGAAATATTCTAATATAGGTGAAGCTATTGATATGCAAAATGATGTACCACAGGGTCTTTCTTCGGCAATTATCACAAACAATGTTCGAGAAGCTGAAACATTTTTATCACACGCTGGATCTGATTGTGGTATAGCTAATGTTAATATTGGAACATCGGGTGCAGAAATCGGCGGTGCATTTGGTGGTGAAAAAGAAACGGGGGGTGGAAGAGAGTCTGGTTCAGATGCTTGGAAGGCTTATATGAGAAGACAAACAAACACTATAAATTATTCTGAAGACCTACCGTTAGCTCAAGGGATAAAGTTTGATTTTTAATATCTATTAAGATTAAAATCATTTTTTTTATCTACTTGTGGTCGAGTATCCATGTTTGAAAGCTCCCATGCTGTATAAAAAATTAACCTAGCTGTTTTTTCTACTTTTTCGTAAACCAACTTTTCCATTGTGTCTGTGTGTTTGTGATAATCCTCATGAACACCACTAAAATAAAATATCGATGGGATGTTTTTTTTAGCAAAATTATAATGATCCGACCTGTAATAAAA
Source organism: Flavobacteriales bacterium (assembly GCA_002707245.1). Lineage (GTDB taxonomy): Bacteria > Bacteroidota > Bacteroidia > Flavobacteriales > TMED113. The sequence goes on along the minus strand of PAMG01000014.1, from coordinate 64,694 downwards.
TCTATTTGGGTCGTTGGGGTCATTAAAGGTGTAATCTAAATCCATATTAACATACTTGTTGTTTGAATACTCTGATATGTTATGAAGGTCGGTGCTTAGTTTGTCTGACCCAATTAAATACACATAGTTGCTGTCATTTTGATGAAACTCATCCATTCTACCTATCATATCTACGTTTAAACACGCGATTGTGTTTTCTAGGGGGAAAATGGGGTTTTCAACATAATAATAAGACCCTAGTAAACGTTTTTCTTCTGCAGAATTTGGGAAACACAAAACACTTCTTTTAAAACTATATCCTGATTTTTTTGCAAGCTGAAATGCTGCAGCTACTTCTAAAATAGCTGCTGTTCCTGTTGCGTTATCGTCTGCACCATTATGAATTAATCCATCAATAACACCTATATGGTCATAGTGAGCTGTAATTACAATAATTTCATTTTTTAACTCTGGATCAGAACCCTCGATAAAGCCGAGAACATTTTTTCCGGAGAAAAACATGTCTTTGTTTTTTGTGGTTAAAACAATATTTTTTTTAATTGACCTGTTAAATGATTTATTTTTTTCTTTAATTTTTTTCTTTAATTTTTCTATTTTTTTTGAATCTATTATCTCTTTAGCCATTTTTTTACTGATGTGGAAAAAGGGTATTGGCTCTTGTTTTTTCACTAGAGATACTCCTGGGTGTTCTATTTTGTGTTCTGCTTTTTTGTAGTCTTCATTATAGTTTTCAGAAACAAACAAAACTGCTTTAGCTCCTTTTTCTTTTGCTTTACTTAGTTTAAATCTATTTCCCGATTCTGGACTCCTATTTTTGCTCCCTGAAATAATATAATTCCCTTGTTTGTTTTTGGGTTCGCCGCTTAAAATCAAAACAACCTGGCCCTCTACATTTGTTATGTAGTCACTGTAGTTTTTTGTATCTATCCCATAGCCTAAAAAAACGATTTCATTTGAGTTTATTTTAGTTTCTCCNAAATTTGGGTAGGTGTAAAAATCTTTCTTGTAACTATACTCTATGTCATTGATTTTAATAGTAGCTGTTTTTATTATTCTTTCTTGAAGGGGAATATTTTGATAGTATGTTGAGTCTTTATATGCCGGCACACCAATACTTTTGAAATAGTTTGACATATACTCTGCCGCCATTGTTTCTCCTGGCTGACCAACCTCTCGGCCGGCCATAGAGTCTGATGCTAAAATTGTAATGTGTTCTTTTAGTTTTTGTGTTTTAATTTGTTCTCCAACCAATTCTATTTGAGAAAAAGATTGGGAACAAATTATTATTATTAATAGTGTTATTTTTTTCATTTTTTAAATTTTATTTACCCTCCTTAGGTGTCTGCCACCCTCAAAAGATTCGTTTAAAAATATATTAACCAATTCTATACACTTATTTATTGTTAAAAACCTCGCAGGGAGTGATATTATGTTGGCGTCATTGTGTTGTCGAGCTAATTTTGTTATTTCTTCATTCCAACAGATTGCTGCTCGAATTAATTTATGTTTGTTTGCCGCCATACTAACACCGTTTCCACTGCCACAAATTAAAATACCAAAATCTGAACCAGCCTCAACCTCTTTAGCGACCAGGTGTGCGTATTTTGGATAATCTACACTCTCCGTTGTAAAGGTTCCCACATCTAAAACCGAGTGTTTTTCGCCCTCTAAAAAGCGAACAATTTTAGATTTATATTCTACACCCGCATGATCTGATCCTATTGTTATTTTCATGTTCTCTCTGGTTTCATTTGTGGAAAAAACAAAACATCTTGTATTGATGTTTTATTTGTAAACAACATAGTTAAACGGTCCATTCCTATTCCTATTCCTGATGTAGGTGGCATGCCGTACTCCATTGCGCTTAAAAACCTGTTGTCTATTAACATTGCCTCATCATCCCCTCTTTCTGCTAATTTCACCTGTTCTTCAAAACTTTTTCTTTGTTCTATTGGGTTGTTTTGTTCTGAATATGCATTTGCTATTTCTTTGCCATTAATAAACAACTCAAATCTTTCTGTTAAACCCTCTGTTTCTCTGTGTTTTTTTGTTAACGGTGACATTTCTATTGGATAATCTGTTATGTATGTTGGTTGGATTAATTTCTCCTCACAAAATGTGGAAAAAACAGCATCAAATAGTTTTCCTCGCCCCATAGATTTGTGTGTTTCTATTTTTTTTGACTTGCAATAAACCAAAAGCTCTTTTTCTGTCATTTTTGAAATATCATCACCTGTTTCTTTTTTTATAGCATCAAAAAATGGGATTCTTTTGTATGGGCCCTTGAAGTTTATTACTTTCTGGTTGTAGCTTGTTTTTGTTGAGCCAAAAACCTCTTGTGCTATTTCCTGAAACAACCCCTCAATAAAAACCATCATCCAATTGTAATCTTTATAAGCAACATACAACTCTAACATTGTAAATTCTGGGTTATGTGTTCTATCCATTCCTTCGTTTCTAAAGTCTTTTGCAAACTCATAAACACCCGTTTTTCCACCAACAATCAACCTTTTTAAATAAAGCTCATTTGCTATTCTTAAAAAAAGTGGTATATCTAGTGTATTGTGGTGTGTTATGAATGGTCTTGCTGCAGCGCCACCAGCAATTGGTTGAAGAATTGGTGTTTCAACCTCCATGTAACCCTCTTTATTTAACCTTTTTCTTATTGTGTTGAATATTTTTGTTCTTGTTTCAAAAACACACCAAGACTCATCGTTGACAATTAGGTCTAGTGCTCTTTGTCTGTACCTAAGTTCTGTGTTTTTAAAAGCATCGTGTGTAACCCCATCTGAGTCTGTTTTTACTATTGGTAGTGGTTTGAGTGCTTTTGATAAAAGCGTTATTTTTTTTACCCGAACGCTAACTTCCCCCACTTTTGTTTTAAAAACCTCTCCACTTAAACCTAAAATATCGCCAATATCAAGATGTTTTTTAAAAACCTTATTGTATAGTGTTTTGTCTTCTGTGGGGCAAATTTCGTCTCTATTTATGTATGCTTGTATTCTCCCTGTTGAGTCTTTAATTTCAAAAAAAGAAGCTTTTCCCATTATTCGTCTACTCATCATTCTTCCAGCAATTGTTATTTGTTGAAAGTTTTTTTTTGATTCTGAAAAATGATCTTTTATTTCACTCGCTGTTGTGTTGGTAACAAATTCCTCTGCTGGGTATGGGTTGATCCCTAGTGAAATTAATTCCCTAAGAGACTCTCTTCTTGTTAATTCTTGTTCGGTGTGTTTTTCCACTATTTAAATTTAATTTTATCAAATATAGTTATATTCATATTAGAAATGAATACTGTTTTTTTTAAAAATTTAGGATTGGTTGATTTTAAGTGCGCTTGGGACACACAGGAACAACTTTTAAAGGCTACCATAGAAGACAAACGAAATAGAGTTGCAACAAAAAACTATTTGATTTTTTGTCAACACCCACATGTCTATACTCTTGGTAAAAGTGGTGATGAAAAAAACCTGTTNCTTTCACAAAAAGAACTTTTACAAAAAAACGCACAATTTTACAAAATCAACAGAGGAGGAGATATTACCTATCACGGCCCAGGTCAACTTGTTGTATATCCTGTTTTTGATTTAGATAATTTCTTTACAGACATTCATAAATATTTGCGTTTTCTAGAGGATGTTGTTATTTCGGTTTTATTAAATTATGGCCTGTGTGGTGAAAGGGTTGATGGTGCAACGGGGGTTTGGGTGTTTGATAAAAAACTTGGCACACATAAAAAGATTTGTGCGATGGGGGTTCGTGCAAGTCGGTGGGTAACCATGCATGGTTTGGCTTTTAATATTGATGTCGACCTAGATTATTTTAACAACATTATTCCTTGTGGAATTGTAAATAAGGGGGTAACTTCATTGAAAGAGGAGTTAAAAAAAGATGTTTCTGTTTTGGAGGTGGAAAGTTTTTTTAAGTTGTCTTTTGAAAAAGTTTTTAATATTAACCTAGTTTCCATGGATGTATGAAAAAGTCTATTTTTTTTATTTTTTCTGTTTTTTTTATATGCTTAGTTTCAATAGTTGTTTTTGACGTTAGCTATTTGTTCCATGGTTTAAGATGTACTTATTTTCGGGGCTACAAATCGGCCCAAATAGATGACCACCGCTTCTTTTATACCCGAGCTGTTGAATCTGACAGTTCTATTAATATTCCTTTTGCAAAAAATTACAACAAAAATGAGAAGAACCTAGATTCGTTAATTTCTATGCTTGATCAGTCTAATAGTGTTGCTTTTTTGGTTATAAAAGATGATAGCTTGAGGTTTGAAAAATATTGGGGCTCTGCGGGAACAAGCTCCACAACTAATTCTTTTTCTATAGCAAAAAGCATCACATCTTTGTTGGTTGGTTGTGCTATTCGTGATGGTTATATTGATGGTGTTGAACAAGATGTTTTTGATTTTATTCCCGAAATAAAACAAACCGAAAGCTTTGAGTCTGTCAAAATTAAACATCTTTTAGAAATGTCTTCCGGTTTAAGTTGGTTGGAAAATTATAAAAGGCCGATAAGTGTTACCGCCAAAGCTTATTATGGTACAAACTTGCAAAACCTTACTTTAAGCAGGGAGTTTGTTAATCCACCCGGTCTTGCTTATAAGTATCAAAGTGGAAACACGCAGATTCTGGGCATTTTGCTAGAAAGAGCTGTTGGGGAAAGTGTTTCATCTTATGCTGGTCGATCTTTGTGGTCTAGGATTGGTGCTGAAAAAGATGCATTATGGACCCTAGACTATAATGGTGGGGTTGAAAAGGTTTTTTGCTGCTTTAATAGCAACGCTCGCGATTTTGCAAAAATAGGGCTATTAATGCTTAATCGAGGAAGGGTTGGCGATCGTGTTGTTGTTGATGAAACCTATGTAGACTGGCTTTTGTCTAAACCAAAATTAATGGACGGGGATGATAGGTTTGGAAGACTGGGGACAACTGTTGATTACTATTCTAACTCTTGGTGGGTTGGACGCGTTTTAGATAAAGACATTTTTTATGCTCGTGGTTTTTTGGGTCAATATATTGTGGTTATTCCAGAAATAAATGTTGTTTTTGTTCGTTTGGGTAAAAAAGAAAATGAGAAATCCGCTAGAAAAAATGAATATATGATGACCGACAACCTGAAGTTTTTTACGGAACAGGTGATTAAAAACTATTCTCTTTAAAAATGACACTATTAGATGTTAAAAACCTTTCTATTTTAAAAGCGGGCAAACCGCTTATCAACAAAGCTTCCATTAGTATTTTGAGGGGTGAGTCTGTTGGTCTTTTTGGTAGGTCTGGTTCTGGAAAATCTGTGTTTTCCTTGTTTTTATTGGGTTTGTTAAGCTCCGATGTTTTTAATGTTTCGGCTGGTTCTGCTATGTTTTATGGTGGCGATGATGGGTTTAGTCTTTTGTCAACAAAAGAAGAGGGTTGGAATATTTTTAGGCGAAGTTCGGTTTCTATGATTTTTCAAGACCCAAGTGTTGCTCTTAACCCAACAATTATTTGTGGAAAACAGGTTGAAGAATCTTTGTGTGTGGCTGTTGAAAAAAAAAGAAGCTGTATTAGGCTTTTTAGCGAGGTTGGGTTAAAAAACCCGGAAAAAACATACTCCGCCTTTCCTCACGAGCTTTCGGGGGGTCAAAAACAAAGGGTAGTTATTGCTATTGCTTTGGCAAGCAACCCCAAGTTGTTGATTGCTGACGAACCAACCACCTCTCTAGACCCCTCTGTTCAAAAAAGTGTTTTAGACTTAATTTTGAAAATTAAAAAAACCCGATCTATTGGTGTTTTATTAATTAGTCACGACCTTGCTTTAGTTCGTTATTTTTGTGACAAAATATATGTTTTTAAAAACTGTTCTTTCTACGAGTCTTCTTTATCTGTTGCAAAAAAACACCTGTCAAAAAAAGAAGCTGTTTATACTGATATTAAGAAGCGTGTTTTTGAAAAAAAACAAATATTGGGTTTAGATGGTTTTTTGTTAAAAAATGTAAATAAAAAAAACAACCTTTTTAATTTGAAAAATATTTCTGTTTCTTTTTTAAATAAGAGCCGTGTTTTTTATGCTTTGAAAAATATTTCTTTACAAATTAAGTTTGGGGACTGTGTTGGTGTTGTTGGTGGGTCGGGTTCTGGAAAAACAACATTAGGTCGCGTTTTATGTGGTTTAGAAAGTTCTTATAGTGGATCTTTTAGTTTTCCAAAAAAAACTGATTTTTTAAAAAAATCAGTTCAAATGGTCTATCAAGACCCTTTTTCTTCTTTTAACCCAAAATATACTGTTGAAGATAGTTTGAAGGAAATTATTAGTCTTTATAAAACCGACTTTAGTCCGAAGTCGCTTTTTAAAACTGTTGGTTTAAACCCCAATTTTTTATTAAGGTTTCCCCATGAACTTTCAGGGGGACAAAAACAAAGGGTTTCTATTGCTCGTGTTTTGGCTTCAAAACCCTCTGTTATTGTTTTTGACGAGGCGCTTTCTGCTTTAGATATAGAAACTCAATACTCTTTATTAAAGCTTATTCGATTGATTAATGTTAGTTTTAATATTTCTGTTGTTTTTATATCACACAATATTGATTCTGTTTATTATTTGTGTAACAGAATTATTGTTTTAAACTCTGGTCGTATTGATGATGATTTTAGTTCTTTAAATTTATTTTCGAAAAAAAGAACCAATTACACAAAAGAAATTATAAAAAATTCCCTTTTATGATGAGATTGTTTGTTTGTTGTTTGTTTTTAATTTTTTCTTGTAACAACACTATTAATTTAAATAGTGATGGTTGGTTTAATTCTGATAATGATGTTTTTATTTTAGACAAAAAAAACAAACCCTATATACTAAATGAAGCTTTGGTTATACCCGAAAACAAAACCTTTTATGTTGAAAATGGGGTTCATTTAATTTTTAAAAAAAATGGAAAAATAGTAAACAAGGGAGTTCTTATATTTGGTGAAAAAAATTCTGTTGATAGTCTTTATTCTTTTTCTTTAAAAGAATCTGGTCTTGACTCTGTTTTTTATTATAATGTAGAGGTTTCTGCTGCTACTGAGGCTTTTATTTATTCTAAAAAGAATTCTTTATCAAGTGTTTTTAATATAAATAACACTTTTTTAAAAAATATTAATTTTTCATGTTTAAGTAAAAATAAAATAAATATTAATAATTCTATTTTTAATAACAGTGTTTTAAACACTGAAAATTCTAACACTAATATTTATTCTTCTTACTTTAAAAAAGTTACTATTAATAAAAAAAAATCTAATGTAGTTTTAAATAATAATGTTTTTAATGAATTAAAAAACCCTATTTATATTGACAGTAGTAGTTCTATTGTTAATAATTGTTTGTTTATTAACTCTATTAAAACTATTGTTTTTTCCAACGGTTTTAATAACAATATATTAAACAATGTTTTTTATAAAAACAATACAGCAATAAACATAATAAATAATGGAAATGGTTATTATAAATTTTTTAATAATATTTTTAAAGAAAATAATATTGTTTTAAATAGTTTAGATAGTTCTTCTTTTTATTTTATGAATAATATTTTTGATGAAAATAATACTGTTTTAAAGTATAAATTAAATAAAAAATCTAAAAAATCAATAATATCTAAAAACAATATATTTTATAATAATAAAACTAATTTTAAATTGAAAAATATAAAAATATCTAACTCATACTGTATGTCAAATATGGATAGTTTAATAGGTTATTATAATGTTTTTAGCGATCCTCTTTTTTATAATTCTAATAATTTTAACTATACACTAAAAGAATCATCACCAGCATTACGATCGGGTATAAATAATTTAAACTTAGGAGCAAATATAGATGACATTAATATTATAAAATATTTAAAATATTAAATATATATATAATAAGTATTGTTAATATATATAATAAATATTATTAATAATATTAGTTATTTTGAATTATTAATAATTATTAACAAAACTTATTATTAGTATTAACCGATTATGATGTTTATTTAATTAACTATTTTGTACTAATGTTAAAATAAAATAAAAATCATTTTGTTTTAAAATAATATTAAAATTATTGTTAATAATTGACATGTTTTTTTTAATAAAAATTAATAATTATAATTACTAACTTCTACATTAATAATATTTTAATAAAATTGTTAATAAAGTAAAGGATATAAAAAATTAAATTAACATTATTTATTAAAATGTTTATAAACAAGATTAGATTTATAATTACCTAAAATATCTATTAATTCTTTTTTTGTAGAATTTTTAATTTTTTCTATAGATTTAAAATTATTATATAATTTAATAATACTACTTTTACCAACACCCCTTATATTATTTAATTCTGATGATATAAACTTATTATTTCTTAATATTCTATGATTTTTTAAACAATAATTATGAGCTTCATTTCTTATATTTTGTATTAATTTTAAAGAATTAGATTTTTTATTTAATATTATTTTTTTGAAATTTTTTAAAAAAATAATTTCCTCTTTTTTAGCAATGCTAATAATATCTACATTATTAATATTTAGTTTTTTTAAAACTTTTAAAGCTGAACTTAACTGTCCTTTTCCTCCATCTATAATTATTAAATCAGGAATATTTAATTTATTATAATATCTTTTTTCAATAGTTTTTTCAATAGATAAATAATCATTATTACCAATATCGTTTAATAAATAATATTTATAATTTTTTTTTGAAATAATACCATTATTAAAAACAACACAAGATCCAACAGTATTTTCACCATTTAAAGTAGATATGTCAAAACACTCTATTTTTAAGGGTATTTTTTTTAAAATCAATACTTTTTTTAAGTTTTTTAAAATAGACGTATTTACGGATGAATCATTTTTTATATATTCTAAAATATTAGTATAACCAAGATTTAAAAGATCTTTTTTATAACCATTTTTTGGAACAAATATTTTTTTATTTATAAAAAAACCAATATCTATATTTGATATAATAATTTTTGATAAAAAACCATAATTAATAAATATTCTTTTTATAAAACTTTCTAAAACAAAAACATCGTCAAAAATATTATTTTTAATTTTTTCTNTTTTTAAATAAACAACAGAACCCTCAACAACTCTTATAAAATTAACATATGAAAAAGAACCAACAGAATGAATATAAAAAGAATCTATATCTATATTTTTTTTATAAACGACAGAACTTCTTTTTTTAATTTTTTTAATTGAATTTATTTGGTTTTTTATTATTTCAGCTTTTTCAAACAATAATTTTTCAGAATATTTTTTTAATAATAACTCAAGTGACTTTAAAACAAAAGAAAACCTACCGCTAAGAATATTTTTTATATAATTAATATTATTGTTATAATCCTCTTCAGTTTGTAAACCTTCACAGGGCCCCAAGCATTTATTTAAGTGATAATCCAAACAAACTTTATATTTTTTTTTTAAAATATTATCCTTAGAAAGATTAAAATTACAAGACCTAACAGGATACATATCGCTGATTAATTTGAATAAATTATTTAAAAGCTTTCTTGAAACATATGGACCAAAATATAAATCAGAATTATTTGTTTTTTTTCTAACAACAACAACACGAGGAAACCTCTCTTTTTTTATACATAACCAAGGAAAATTTTTATCATCTTTTAACAAAACATTATATTTTGGTTGATGTTTTTTTATTAAATTGTTTTCTAAAAAAAGAGCATCTTCCTCAGAATCAACCAAAATATAATCAACATAAAAAGCGTTGTTAATTATTANGTTATTTTTTTTTGTTTTTTTATTAAAATAATAACGAACCCTNTTTTTTATGTTTTTNGATTTTCCAACATACAANATATTATCTCCTTTATCTAAAAAGAAATAAACNCCTATTTTTTCAGGTAATAATTTTAATTTACTTTTTAACAACAAACCGCTTTCTAACATTAATATAAAGTGTTAAATTTCTGATAAATTTACAAGAAACAAAAAAAATGACACTAGCAATAATTGGAGCAACAGGTCTTGTTGGTTCAGAAATAATAAAAATACTTGAGACCGAAAAGTTAGAAAGATTCAAAAACATATTTTTTGTAGCAAGCTCAAAAAATGTTGGTAAAAAAATAAAATACAGAAACAAAACACATAAAATAATATCAATAAAACAAGCAATAGAAAAACAACCNGATTATGCTCTTTTTTCGGCAGGATCAAAAACATCTACAAAGTATGCTGCTGTTTTTTCAAAAAAAGGAACCACCGTTATAGATAATTCGTCTGCGTTTAGAATGGAAAAAAACACGAAACTGATTGTTCCAGAAGTAAACAAGGACATTTTAAAAAAAGAAGATAAAATTATAGCAAACCCAAACTGCTCCACCATACAACTTGTTTTAGCCATGCACCCAATACATAAAAAATATAAAACCAAAAGAATAGTTGTCTCAACATATCAAAGCGTTTCCGGTTCGGGCAAAAAGGGCGTTAACCAGCTTCAACTAGAGGAAAAAAATAAAAACCCAAAAACAAAAGCATATAAAAAAACAATTCACAGAAATGTAATACCAAAATGTGACTCTTTTTTGCCAAACGGGTATACAAAAGAAGAAGAAAAAATAATAAATGAAACAAATAAAATTTTAAATTCAAAAATAAAAATTACAGCAACAGCAGTTAGGGTGCCAACTCTGGGTGGTCACGGAGAGAGTGTTAACATAGAAACAGAAAAAAAAGCTTCAATAGAACAGATAATAGGTGTTTTAAAAAAACAAACAGGTCTTTTTGTTGATGAGGGCGAAAAATATAAAACACCCAACGAGGTTAGAAACAGAAATGGGGTTTATGTTTCTAGGGTTAGAAAAGACCACTCTGTTAAAAACGGTTTTAATATGTGGATTGTGGCGGACCCACTTAGAAAAGGGGCCGCAACAAACGCCATACAAATACTAAATCAAATGATTATTTTAAAACAACAATAGGTTCCTTGTTTTTTTCAACACCCTCAACCCCTCTCAACTCAACGTTATTTAATAAAACAGTCGTTTTATTTTCTTGTTCATTTTTTTCACACAACCAACAATTATTGTCTTTAATGTGTGGTGCAATAACCAAAGCAACAATACTCATAAGTTTTATTAAAATATTCATAGATGGTCCCGATGTATCCTTGAATGGGTCGCCAACAGTGTCTCCAGTAACAGAAGCTTTGTGGTCCTCAGAACCCTTTTCACCATTAGCTTCAATAGACTTTTTAGCATTGTCCCACGCACCACCAGCGTTATTTTGAAAAATACCCATTAAAACACCAGAAACAGTAACACCAGCAAGCAAGCCACCCAAAACCTCTGCGCCAAAACAAAAACCAACAAGAACAGGAACAACTAATGGGATTGCGCCAGGCAAAATCATTTCTCGAATAGAGGCTTTTGTTGAAATCTCTACACATTTTTCATATTCTGGCGTTGTTTTTCCCTCCATTATACCAGGAATCTCCTTAAACTGTCTTCGAACCTCAACAACCATATCCATAGCCGCACGACCAACGGCAGCAATAGCTAAAGATGAAAAAATAAAAGGTATCATCGCACCAACAAATAAGGCAGCTAAAACCTCAGCCTTATAAATATCAATAGAGTTAATATTAGCTAAACCAACAAAAGCAGCAAATAACGCCAATGCCGTTAGCGCTGCAGACGCAATAGCAAAGCCCTTTCCAGCGGCAGCAGTTGTGTTTCCAACAGCGTCTAAATTATCAGTTCTTTCTCGCACCTCTTTCGGTAAACCACTCATTTCGGCAATTCCACCAGCATTATCGGCAATTGGCCCAAAAGCATCAATTGCAAGCTGCATTGCTGTTGTTGCCATCATACCTGCAGCTGCAATAGCAACACCATAAAGCCCTGCACAAAAATAAGAAACAACAATACCAGCAGCTAAAACTAAAATAGGTAAAACAGTTGACTCCATACCAACAGCCAGTCCACCAATAATATTTGTTGCATGACCAGTTTCAGATTGCTTTACAATAGAGTCAACAGGCCGTTTTCCCATTGAGGTATAGTATTCTGTTATAACAGACATCAACCCACCAACAACCAAACCAGTAAAAACAGCCCAAAAAATACCCATTCTATCAAACAAAACACCCCCCCTTATAGAAAGACTATTTTCTGGAATTATAGCAGAAATTAAAAAGTAAGAAGCAATAAGGGTTAACACAATAGAAAGCCAATTACCAATATTTAGTGCATTTTGAACAGAACCAGAATCATTCTTTATTTTAACAAAAGCAGCACCAACAATAGAAAACACCAAACCCAAGCCAGCAATAATCATGGGTAACAAAATAAACGGCATAGAGGGAAAAACCTCAACCACACCACCATCAACCTGAACAAGCTTACTAATAACCTCTCCCGCTTTATCATGTGTCATAATTTCTCGACCAAGCACCATTGTTGCTAAAATTGTTGCAACATAAGACCCAAATAAATCAGCACCCATTCCAGCAACATCCCCAACATTATCCCCAACATTGTCTGCAATTGTAGCAGGGTTTCTTGGGTCATCCTCAGGAATACCAGCCTCAACCTTTCCAACTAAATCAGCACCAACATCAGCAGCCTTGGTGTAGATACCACCACCAACACGAGCAAACAGAGCAATTGACTCAGCACCCAACGAAAAACCAGCTAAAACCTCAAGAGCAATAAGCATTTTTTCTGGGTGAACAAACCCACCGCCAACTAAAGCTGAATATGAGCCAACAAATAAAATAAATAAACTACCAAGCCCAAAAACAGCTAAACCAGCAACACCCAACCCCATCACAGTTCCACCTGTAAAAGAAACCTTTAGGGCTTTTGAAAGACTGCTTCTTGCAGCCTGTGTTGTTCTAACATTTGCTTTTGTTGCGATATTCATTCCAAAATATCCCGCTAGAGCAGAAAAAACAGCACCAATAACAAAAGAAAGTGCAATTGCTGGTGTTGATGAGTCAATCAGTGTTCCAGACCAAGCCAACAAGCTCGCCGCAATAACAGAGAAAATTGCAAGAACCTTCCACTCTGCAACTAAAAAAGCCATCGCACCTCTTGAAATGTGACCAGCAAGGTCCGTCATTTTTTTGTCACCAGGGTCTTGTTTTGAAACCCAACGAGATTTAACAAACATTACAATTAAACCAACAACTCCAAGAATAGGAGCAATATAAATAAGATTGTTTTCAGCCAAAAAATCCATAATAATAATTTTTTTAATTTGGCAAATATAAAAAACAAAGACTTAAAAAAACAGATTATTTAAGAGAAAGATTTTTATAGTTAAATAACAAAACAAAAGCACCAATGGTAATACATGAGTCAGCAACATTAAAAATATATCTAAAAAAGACAAAATATTCACCACCAAAAACAGGAAACCAATCAGGGTAATAACCATCTATAATAGGAAAATAAAACATGTCAACAACTCGTCCAAAAAACAAAGGGGCATAGTCAAAAAACACCCCATAAAAAACACTATCAATAATATTTCCAACAGCTCCTGCAAAAATTAAAGCCATCGAAAAAACAACCCAACGGCCTCCATTTTCTTTTATTAAATCACGTAGCCACCGAAAAACAAAGAATGCAAAAACAACTCTAAAAATCGTTAAAAACAACTTGCCCGCAGAACCAAAAAACTCCCAACCAAAAGCAAAACCATTGTTTTCCACAAAATGAATAATAAACCAATTTGTAACAATAATTTCATCACCAATATTCATGTTTGTTTTTATCCAAAGCTTTAAAGCCTGGTCTAAACACAATAGAAAAAAAATCAATCCCCAGGGGTTTAGGTTGATGTTTTTCACCGAAAAATTTATTTTGATTTGTTTTTCGCCTCAATACTTAAGGTTGCATGAGGCACAAGAACTAGTCGTTTTTTTGCAATTAGTTTACCAGTTTCTCGACAGATTCCATATGTTTTGTTTTCAATTCGAATAAGCGCATTTTTCAAATCCCTAATAAACTTTTCTTGTCTAGCAGCCAACATGGTGTTGGATTCTTTTGAAAGAGTCTCAGACCCCTCCTCAAAAGACTTAAACGATGAGTAGGTGTCATCGGTTCCATTAGAGGAAGCGTTACTATATGAGTCACGCAAAAGAGAAAGGTCATTTTCAGCAACCTCAATTTTTTTTAAAATAATTTTTTTAAAATTTTCTAACTCTGTGTCAGAATATCTTTTAGAAACACTTTTTTTCATATGAAAAACTATTCATTCTCGACTGCAATATACATTTTATAATCATTAAATTCAAAAAGAGTATTGTTTTTTGGAGCCAAATCTATAGGTGTTATTGTGTTTGCTAAAACCTCATCTTTTACATATTGAGCATTGCTTAATACCATTTCTATAGCATCTAAATCACCGGAAACAATAATATTAATTTTATCAACAACCAAAAACCCCATTTCTTTACGCATATTTTGAATTTTATTAATAAACTCTCTTGCAAACCCCTCCGCCAAAAGTTCTTCAGAAACAGAGGTGTTTAAACTAATTAAAACATCATCAGATTTTGTTGTTAAAACCCCAGGAATATCCTTGGTTTTTAAAACCAAATCATCACCAGACAAACAAACATTTTGGCCATCAACACAAATATTAATTTTCTTCAGTTTTTCATATTCTAAAACACCACTTAATCCGAGTTTGTTGACCACACCAACAATACCCTTTGTTTTTTTGCCGTATTTTTTACCGACAACAGGAAAGTTTACAACAAGCTCCTGTTCAATAACATCAGTAGAGTTGTTTGAAAAATAAACCTCTTTAATATTAACTTCAGATTTAACCAAATCAATCAAAACATCTTTCTCAACAAAACCATCACTCAAACAAATTGTGATAGATTTTAATGGTTGCCGAACCCGAACACCCTCTTTTTTTCTTAAAGAAAGAGCCAAGGAGCAAATGTTTTTTGTAAGTCTCATTTTTTTATTTAACCCAGGGTTTATGTGTTTTTTGTTAATTTTTGGGAACTTGGCTAAATGAACAGATGTTACATTTTCATTTTTCACAATATTATTTAGGTCTGAAAATAAACGATCCATAAAAAACGGAGCAATTGGTGATGATAATTTTGACACAATAGTTAAACATTCGAATAGTGTTTGGTATGCGGATATTTTATTAGAATCATATTCTCCCTTCCAAAAACGGCGACGGCATAAACGAACATACCAATTACTTAGTTTGTCAATAATAAAAGCTTGTATGGCTCTAGCAGAAAGAGTGGGTTCATAGTTTTCATAATGCCCCCCAACCACCGAAACAAGGCTGTTTAACTCAGATAAAATCCACTGGTCTAAAAGAGGCCTTTCTTTAACAGAAACAGCAGCCTCTCGGTAAACAAAACCATCAATATTTGCATATAAACTAAAAAAAGAATAGACATTATAAATGGTGCTAAAAAGTTTTTGTTTTGTTTCTACAACCCCACCCACATCAAACTTTAAATTGTCCCAAGGTTGAGAGTTGGCTATCATGTACCACCTAACAGCATCAGCACCATGTTCCTTAATAACATTAAACGGCTCAATAGTGTTGCCCAGTCTTTTAGACATTTTTTGACCAACACTATCTAACACTAAACCATTTGAAATAACGTTTTTAAAAGCCACACTATCAAAACACATAACACCAATTGCGTGTAGTGTAAAAAACCAACCTCTTGTCTGGTCCACCCCTTCAGCAATAAAGTCTGCTGGAAAAAAAGCACCAGAGTCCACTAAATCTTTATTTTCAAAAGGGTAGTGCCACTGTGCATATGGCATAGAGCCAGAGTCAAACCAAACATCGATTACATCTTCCTCGCGAAACATTGGTTTACCGTCTTTTGAGGTTAAAACAATATTATCTACCCAGTTTTTGTGCAAATCAAATAGTTGATAGTTTTTCTCCCCCATATCATTGGGATTAAAGTCTTTTAACGGATTACTCTTCATGTTTCCCGCTTGAACAGACTTTTCACACAAAAGCTGAAGTTCCTCAACAGACCCAACACAAACCACATCAGAGTCATCCTTAGTTTTCCATATTGGAAGTGGAATTCCCCAAAAACGAGATCTAGAAAGATTCCAATCATTTATGTTTTCTAGCCAATTTTTAAAACGCCCCTCACCAGTGCTTTTCGGCTTCCAGTTGATTTTTTGGTTTTTTTGAATCATTAAATCTTTGTATTCTGTTGACTTAATAAACCAGGAGTCTAAAGGGTAGTATAAAATTGGCTTGTCTGTTCTCCAACAGTGGGGATAACTGTGTTCATATTTTTTAGAACTAAACGCCAAACCTTCTTTTTTCAACTTCACAACAATATCAACATCTACAGAATCTTTTTCACCCTCACCAAAAGCACTCTTAACAAAACGACCAGAAAACTCACCCAACCCACTTACAAAACGACCATTAAAATCCACAATCGGTGTAGGGTTGTTGTTGTTGTCACTAATTAACATTGGTGGTATTTTATTTTTCTTTGCTGCTAAAAAATCATCAGCACCAAATGTTGGCGCCAAATGAACTATTCCTGTTCCATCACTTGTATTTACAAAATCTGCTGAAATCACACGAAACGCATCCCCAGCTGAATCCATAGGTTGAACATATTTTAAAAGCTGGTCATATTTTACACCAACAAAATCAGAGCCCAAACAAGATCCAATTATTTTATACGCCTCACCACCATTTTCTTCACTAATAGTTTTTTTTATTTTTTCATTAAATAAATTTTGAACACAATCTTTTGCACAAACCACAACAACCTCCTCCAAGGTGTATGGGTTCAGGGTTTCAATAAAAACATAGTTTATATTAACACCAACAGCCAACCCCGTGTTTGCAAACAGAGTCCAAGGTGTTGTTGTCCACGCCATAAAAAAAACAGGACGAACACTATTAATCAATTTATTGGGGTCCTTAATTTTAAACAAAGCAACAACAGAAAGGTCCTTCACCATTTTATAACAACCAGGCTGATTAAGCTCGTGAGAACTTAACCCCGTCCCTGCCGCTGGTGAATATGGTTGAATAGTGTAACCTTTGTAAATCATGTCTTTGTCAAACAGCCGTTTCAACAAAAACCAAACACTTTCAATATACTTGTTTTCATATGTAACATATGGCTCATTAACATCCACCCAGTAGCCCATTAATTCGGTTAATTTATTCCAAACCTCAGTGTACTTCATTACAGTTTTTTTACAAGCTTCATTGTAATCTGCTATTGAAATTTTATTACCAATGTCATCTTTTTTTATACCTAACTCCTTCTCTACACTTAACTCTACAGGCAAGCCATGTGTGTCCCACCCAGCTTTTCTGTCGACACGATACCCAGAAAGGGTTTTGTATCTACAAAAAATATCTTTAATTAATCTGGCCATGACATGATGAATACCCGGCAGTCCATTAGCAGATGGTGGCCCCTCGTAAAAAACAAAACGATTTTTTTCAGGTCGGGATTGAATGCTTTTTTCAAAAATACTTTCTTGTTCCCAAAAATGGTTTATTTCGGAACAGATTTTAGATAGATTTAAGCTTTTATACTCAGGAAACATAACAGATATTTTTTATATAGTAGCAATAACCTTTAATTCAATAGCGATTGGTGTGGGTAGAGCCCCCACCTCAACTGTTGTTCGGGTTGGAAATGGACCACTAAAATATTCTGCATACAACTTGTTATACTCATTAAAATCAGACTTCATGTTTGTTAAAAAGACAGTAACATCCACAATATTATCCCAAGAAGAACCTGACTCTTCTAAAATCAACTTTATGTTCTCAAAAACAGAAACACACTGTTTTTTTATATCATAACTTAACATCTCCCCATCCTCAGATAAATTAACACCTGGAATTATTTTTGAACCTCTTTTTCTAGGACCAACCCCAGATAGAAATAAAAGATCGCCAACTTTTTTTGCGTGGGGATATGAACCAACAGGTTCTGGTGCTTGAAGAGAATTAAAATTTGTATTCATTGTATGTTAATATTTCAAAATAAAGATATTATTTATTTTCACTGTTTTCAATCTTAACACATACATTTTTCGTTTCAGTGAAAAACTCAAGAGAGTGTTTGCCCCCCTCTCGACCAAAACCAGAATGCTTCATTCCGCCAAAAGGAATTCTCAAATCTCTAAGCAACCAGGTGTTTATCCAAATAACCCCAGCGTCAATAGCAGCAGCCACACGGTGTGCTTTTGAAATATTATTGCAAAAGATTGATGCAGAAAGACCATACTGCACACCATTACACATGTTCACAACCTCTTGTTCAGTGCTAAAAGGAAGAATTGTTGCAACAGGGCCAAAAACTTCTTTTTGGTTTATTTCATCTGTGTTTTTTGTGTTTTCAATAATTGTAGGCAACATATAGTATCCACCAGATAAATCACCATTCAGGAAAACTTGCTCACCACCTAAAATTATTTTTCCACCATCATTTTTTGCTGATTCAATTTTAGACAAAATACTTTCAAGATGTTGTTTAGAAACAATAGCCCCTAAATTACTTTTTGTGTTTTTGGGGTCCCCAACTCTCAACTCCTTTGTTTTTTCTAGAAAAGCTTCTTTAAACTTCATATATAAAGAGTCTTCAATAAATATTCTGGATCCACACAAACAAATTTGCCCTTGGTTTAAAAACGCTGCTTTTACAGCTGTTTCTACCGCAAGATCAAAATCACAATCTTCAAAAATAACCATTGGGTTTTTTCCGCCGAGCTCCAGTGAATATTTTTTAAATTGAGAGGCAGCGCTAGTTGCAATCACTTTACCAGTTTCAGTTCCCCCAGTAAATGAAATAATATCACTTTTTTTAACAACAGCATCCCCAGCTGTGTTGCCATACCCATGAACAATATTTATAACTCCAGTAGGAAAACCAATGTCATCACAAATTTTACTAAACAAATAAGCGGTATACGGTGTTACTTCAGATGGTTTAGCCACAACTGTATTTCCAGCCGCAATAGCGGGTGCAATTTTCCAGGTTAATAAATAAAGAGGGAGGTTCCATGGGGAAATACAACCAGCTACCCCAATAGGTTGTTTTAGTGTATAGTTTAATGCAGCACCATCCATATCATGTGAGTCGGAGTCAAAATGTAGTATTGCTGTCGCAAAAAACCTAATATTTGCAGAACATCTCGGTATATCAACAGCTTTCGCAAGCCACTGCGGTTTTCCATTGTCGAAACTCTCAGCTTCAACCAGTTTTTTAGCGTTTTTATCAATAGCATCAGCAAGCTTCATCATCCACTCATAACGATATTCTTTTTTTGATTTTCCCCAAGAAGAAAATGAGTTTTTTGCCGCTTCAATAGCAATCGTTACATCAGGCTCTTGACTATCAGGAATTAAAGAATAAACCCTTCCATTGGTGGGGCTATAATTATCAATATATTTTTTGTTTAACGGCGGTAGAAATTCCCCATTAATATAATTAGCTATTTTTTTCACGACGTTAGTAATGCTTTATTTATTTTTCGAGTGTTTTGTCTTTTCCAATTGCTAAGGAGTCCCATGGTAATTTTTTATAAGGATTTAGTTCTACCCCCATCTACAGGAATATTGATTCCATTAATATATCCAGCATACTCAGAACATAAAAAGGCAGCTAAATATCCCAATTCTTTAGGTTCCGCAAAACGACCAACTGGAATAACAGATTTCATTTTTTTCACTACCTCTTCTTCAGAGCAATTGTTTTTGGACGCTTTTTTTTCTACCAGTTCAGCAAGACGATTAGTTTTGGTTGCACCAGGTAAAATATTGTTTACAGTTATCCCAAACTGACCAACCTCTGATGCCAGTGTTTTGCTCCAGTTTGCTACAGCTCCACGAATAGTATTTGAAACACCCAACCCAGCAATAGGTTGTTTGACAGATGTAGATATAATATTAATAATTCGTCCGAATTGTTTTTTTTTCATAACAGGTAGCACAATTTGTGTGGCTGCTTGTGCAGACAAAAGGTGTTGTTTAAACGCACCCACATACTCATCGATTTCTGCTGTATGAGCCAACCCACCACCCGGCCCACCCGAGTTGTTAATTAAAATATCAACACTATTTACGTTGCGATATTTTTTCATTGTCTCTATTAATGAGTTGACATTACCCATATCAATAGACAACGCATCGTGTTGTTGTTGGTGTTTAGTGCATAACATTTCTTGGGTTTTGTGGAGTGCTGGTTTTTTTCGGGCAATTAATAAAATATTAGCCCCAGCCTTAGATAGCTCAATAGCAATAGCTCGACCAATACCCTTTGACCCACCAAAGACCCACGCTGTTTTATTTTTCAGATTTATTTCCATATTCACCCAAATATAAGTAATTTACAGTTCATTGCAGAGATAAAAAAATTAGATTAAACAAAACAATTTAATATCATGGGAAAAATAAAAGCACCATTTAATCTTGATAAATGGATATCTGAGAATCGACATCTTTTAAAACCGCCAGTTGGAAACAAGAATTTATATGTAGAAGCAGAAGATTTTATTGTAATGATTGTTGCTGGACCAAATGCTCGAAAAGACTACCACTATAACGAAACAGAGGAGTTGTTTTANCAANTAGANGGNGATATTNTGGTNAAAACTCAACAAGNNGGNAAAATGGTNGANGTNCCAATTAAAGCGGGAGAAATGTTTTTGCTTCCACCAAAAATACCACACTCACCAGTAAGGTCAGAGGGGTCAATAGGTTTAGTTATAGAGCGTAAAAGAGAGGCTCACCACAAGGATGGGTTGATGTGGTTTTCAGATAAAGAAAATGCCCTTCTTTATGAAGAATATTTTCATTTAACAAACATAGAAAAAGATTTTTTGCCTGTTTTTAAAAAGTTTTATAACAGCCAAAAGTTAAGAACATGTCCTATTTCTGGCGAAGTTATGGAGGCAGATAAAAGATATACCTAGCCAAATATGAGTTATAATATCAACCAAAATAAAGGCATGAAAATTAACTTAAAAATCAAACGATGAGAATCAATGGACACGGACATATTCTCCCGGAGCCTTTTCAGATTCCAAAATTCATGAAAGACAAGAAACTTTTTTGGATCGATGAAGACAAAAAGTTTATGAGACAGGGAAGTTGGTCAAGACCAATCACTAATACTGGATTTTTTATTAAGGATAAATTAGAGTGGATGACTCAACATAATATAAATCATGCTGTTATGTTGTGTCTTTCTCAGTTGTATTGCAATGGCTGGAAAAAACAAAACTGTATTGATGCTATTACTTTTCAAAATGATTTCAATGCATCTATTCAACGTGATTATCCAGCACAATTTACTTGTGGATTCGTTGTTCAGCCGCTATACATGGACCACGCTCTTGCTGAAATTGATAGGTGTGTAAATACACTTGGATTAAAATTACTTTGTTTGCCAACACATTTTTTGAATAAAAAAGGAGAATGGATTTCTGTTGCAGAGGCTGATGTTGACCCAATATTTGAATTAGCAAATAAACACGGATTAGCTATTCAGGTTCATCCTTATGATGCTGAAAAAATGATTGCATTGAAAAACCAATATTGGAGATTTCATTTGATTTGGATGATGGCCCAGTGCGCAGACACGCTCCATCTTTTTACCCTTAGAAATTTACCCAATAAATATTCAAATTTAAGAGTTTGTTTTGCACATGGCGGAATGTTGGGGATAGCCAATTATGGAAGAAGAATTCAGGGTTTTGATGGCCGCCCAGACATATTTGAAACACTACAAGATCCAAGAAAAACACTGGGACACAAAAATTTATATTTTGACACATTAGTCCATGATTCACACACTTTAGATATGTTAAAAAAGAGAGTTGGGTCAGGTCAAATAGTAATGGGACTGGATGATCCTTTTCCATTGGGAGAAATCGATGGTGTTGGAACCTCCTATCCAGGAAGAGTTTTAGACTATGCGGTAGAAATAGGTATTTTAACAGAAAAGGAGAAAAAAGACATTTGGCACAAAAACGTATTAGACTGGTTGGGTCTCAAAAACGAGTATTTTTTATAATTTTGCTAATATGATAAACCATAAATAATGAGTGATCACATAAAACATGAATGCGGTATAGCACTATTAAGGCTTTTAAAACCCTTAAGTTATTACCAAAAAAAATATGGAACACCTTTTTATGGTTTAAACAAAATGTACTTGTTGATGCAAAAACAGGTGAACAGAGGACAGGATGGGGCAGGTTTGGTAAACATAAAACTGAATACAACACCGGGGTCTCCTTACATTAGTCGTCGAAGATCGGTAGACCAAAATTCTATCCAAGATCTTTTTTTAAAAATTGGCGATAATTTTAAAAAAATAAAAGCTCGCTATCCCAAAGAATTTCAAAATACTGATTGGTTGAAAGAGAACTGTTCTTTTATGGGTGAGGTTTTTCTGGGACATTTAAGATATGGAACTTATGGTGGCAACAGCATTACACAATGTCATCCATTTTTAAGACAAAATAATTGGAAGTCAAGAAATTTAGTTTTAGCTGGCAATTTTAATATGACTAATGTAGATGAGCTCCTTAATCAATTAATAGATTTAGGGCAGCACCCAAAGGAAAAATCAGATACAGTGACAATTTTAGAAAAAATTGGCCACTTTACAGACGAAGAAAATGCAAGGCTATATAATCAATATAAATCGGAAAATAAATCTAACACTGAAATATCTAAGCTAATTGAAGATAATTTAAATGTGTCAAATATTCTTATTAATGCATCAAAAAAATGGGACGGAGGATATGTGCTTTCTGGCGTTTTAGGACATGGAGACGCCTTTTCACTAAGAGACCCCCACGGAATAAGACCCGCATACTACTATCAAAATGATGAAGTAGTTGTTGTTGCGTCAGAGAGACCAGTTATACAAACAGCATTTAATGTAAGCGGAGAAGATATAAAAGAATTACCAAGAGGCCAGGCTATTATTGTTAAAAAAAATGGCAGTGTTGTTTTTGAAGAGATTTTAAAACAAAAAACTAGAAAAGCCTGTTCTTTTGAGAGAATATATTTTTCAAGAGGAAATGATGCAGAGATATATAAGGAGCGAAAAAAACTAGGAAATCTACTACTAAAGCCTATTCTTGAGAAGATAAATCATGACTTAATAAACACTGTAGTGTCCTATATTCCAAATACAGCAGAAACAGCATTTTATGGGCTTTTGTCGGGGTTAGAAGATGCCTTAAATCAGCAAAAAAAAGCTTTATTAAGGGCAAATAAATTAGAAGAACTTGAGGCGTTGATGCATCAAAAAATTAGAGTAGAAAAAATGGCAGTGAAAGATGCGAAACTTCGGACTTTTATTACCGCAGACAATGATCGCGACGGCCTTGTTGGACACGTTTATGATGTAACTTACGGAATTTCCAAAAACACAGACACCCTCGTTATTTTAGATGATAGTATTGTTAGGGGAACCACATTAAAGAAAAGTATTTTAAGAATCCTAGACCGACTAAATCTAAAAAAGATTATTGTAGTATCCTCTGCACCACAAATTAGATATCCAGATTGCTATGGAATAGATATGGCAAAATTAGGAGACTTCATTGCTTTTAAAGCCGTAATATCATTATTAAATAAATCAGAAAATGGTAAAAAAATAATTCAAGAAACCTATAAGAAGTGTCAAAATTCATTAAGCAAATGTAAAGAGGAGCAAAAAAACCACTTAAAAGATTTATATGCCCCATTTAGCAATAAAGACATTTCTATAGAAATCGCAAATTTGTTAAAAACAGACAATATCTCTACCGATTTTGATATTCTTTTTCAAACGGTAGAAGACCTACACAAAGCGTGTCCAAATCATATAGGTGATTGGTATTTTACAGGAGAATATCCAACACCAGGCGGAAACATGGTTGCTAACAAATCATTTGTGTACTATATGGAGGGAAAGGTCGGAAGAGCATACTAAAAGTGCGCTTGTTTTATTGCGCTAGCTAGTTTTGCAGTAGAATTTGGATTAAACCGAAACCAAAGCTCGGGTTCAATAAGTTCCAATTCAGAAAGAGCTAGATTATTGTGATTGTCGAGAACTAAATCAACGCGAGCATATAATGGCTTAAAGTCAAGAGCCGCCAAAACTTTACCGGCAAATTCAACTTGTTCTTTAGTAGCAAAATGTTGATTGACTGAGCCCCCAAAATCATCTTGTACACGAAAATCTCCTTTCTTTGCGCGCTTTATTACCGCATGTGTATAATCCCCCCCAATCATCACCAGCGAAATTTCACCAAAAGTTTTAATGGTTTTTTGGAATTCTTGAATAATCATATCTTGCGTGTTTAGCAGGCGATTAAAAACATCTTGAAAGTCAGCTATTTTATTTTTGGGAACACAGTGGGTGTTCCAGGCTGCAGCGGAAATACACGGCTTAATAACAATATCCTCCCATTTATTTTGACAACAAATATCAGCCAAACTTACCATGCCAGCTCCCTTTTTTACAATTTCTGTTGGAGGGATATTAATACCATTTTTAGACAAATCAAGCAAATACTTTTTGTCTAAATTCCAAATGATTTGATTATATGGATTAATTAATTTAACCTCAGATTTTATTTTTTCTAAAAAAGATAAAAATAAATCAAGCTGATCAAAATAATTCCAGGTTGTGCGAAACAAAACACATTTACAATTTAGTAAATCATTATTTTCGTCCCAAGCAATTCTTTTAGCATTGATATTTAATTTTTTTAACTCAACTTTCACCAACTCCTCTTCTTTTAAAATATTGTCGGTATACCAATTCTTTTGCTTGGGATTTAAATAGCGTTTTTCTGTTAAAATTGCAACATCCACAACACAAGTGTCATAATTAATTTTCAGTTATTGAGCAATGTCTGTGGTATATGTTTTTCCGTTCCATTCAAATGAACCTTGATTGTTTTTTCTTGCTTTTAAAAACTCATTAGAAAAAGTGCTCTCAGACGTACTAATTGTTTCATTTAAAATTTCGGGAAACTCTTCAACCAGACTTTTAATACTGTCAATAAGTTTTAGCGTTTTCGCTTCTTCTTTCTCTGCTTTTTCTTGGTCTGACATTTGAACTAATGTTAATTCATCAATAATATTGCTTGCTCCAGCAAACTTATCAATAACAAAAAGAATATACCTCACATCTACAGATATGGTTCTTTGCAGTTCGTCTTCAAAAGCAATATCACCACTCATAGCTTCCCAATTTCCATCAAAAGCACAACCAATTAAATGCCCTTTAGAATTAATTACAGGAGATCCTGAATTTCCACCAGTTATATCATTATTAGAAATAAAACATATATTTAAGTCACCATCTTCATTTGCGTATGGACCATAGTTTTTTGATTCATAAAGTTCGACTAGTTTTTCAGGAACAATAAATTCAGGGTTTTGATTGTCCATTTTTTCCATCACACCTTCTAACGTCGTGTCAAAATCATAATGAACAGCATCTCCTGGCTTATAAGCCCCGACAGTACCATATGAAAGTCTCATGGTAAAATTCGCATTTGGATAAAAAACATCATTTGGATACATTTTTCGCAAACCATCAACATATAGTCTCTCCGCCACCTGTAATGATTTTCCAGCCATTCGTTGCTCGGGCATAATCGTGTTAAAATAATTATCTAAAATAGATTTTTGAATTACATAAGCAGGATCTTTCTCAATTCCATTAGCGGAAGGGCGATCTAAAAATTTCATCATTTTTTCTTCATCTACAAAAATAGATTTTGCATATACATAGTCACCCCACTTTTCATAGTCTCCTCGGTATTTTTCCACCATCTTAGGAATAATATTAGGAATCTGTTCTTTCGGCACATTGTCGTAATACATTTCCATCATTTTAACAAAAATATCTCGATCAATTTCTTTTTTATATTCTTTGAAATTGTTTTTCACCTCTATAATAAAAGCTTTTTTTGCTTCCGCTATCAGCGTGTCATTTTTTTCTTTTAAAGCATCCAGCAGTTTTTCAGACCTTCTAGCTAGCCGTACAAAGCTGGGCCCACCCCAAGCAGCTTCATTAAGATAAACTCTTGCTAAAATACTTTTATTAGTTATGTCATAAGCATTTTTCATGTCATCTAGCACATTACCATAAATATTTTTATTGCTTTCGCTTGAGTTAGCAAATTCAGAAAATTTTGTTTCTAGGCTCTTTTTTTTATCATATACTCGTAATCTTTTTAAGCCCTTAGTTTGTCCAATATAGTATTTCCAATAATTAGATATTCGAGCCTTTTTACTAGCATACATTATGTTGATGTTTCGATCTGCTCGCATGTACGTATTTAATATGTCAAGCTTGGCCTCTCTAACTTTCACAACAGTTGGGTTGTATGTGTTAATGGCAGACTGCACCCCAAATGAAGATAGATATCGGTCAGTTCCACCAGGGTAGCCCAAAACCATGGTAAAATCATCTTGTTCTACACCATCCAGAGAAATAGGTAGGTGGTGTTTTGGGTTCATAGGAATATTGTCTTCACGATACTCTGCAGGCGATCCATCTGGAGCCGTGTAAACTCGAAAAATAGCAAAATCTCCGGTGTGTCTTGGCCACATCCAGTTATCCGTGTCTCCCCCAAATTTACCAATTGATTCTGGTGGAGTTCCCACCAGTCGAACATCATTATATCTTTCATAGATAAATAAATAGTATTCTCCTCCGCTAAAAAAAGACTTCACCTCTGCCCAATAATTTGTGTCAGCTGTTTCTCTTTTTTTTATTTTTTGAATCCTCTCTTGAATCATTTGGCTTCGAGTGGACTCATCAGTACTATAATCAATGCTATCAAGAACTTCATCAGAAACATCAGCCATTCGGACTAAAAAATCAACAAATAAACCCTCATTAGCTAATTCATCTTTATGGCTTTTTGCCCAAAAACCATTCCCCAAGTAATCGTTTTCTACAGAACTATGATTCTGAATAGCATCATAACCACAGTGATGATTTGTAAGTAAAAGCCCGGTTGATGAAATCATTTCACCAGTGCAATATCCATTAAAACTAACAATAGCATCTTTTAATGAGGCCTGGTTTATACTATAAATTTCTTCAGCAGTTAACTGTAGACCCATTGCGTGCATGTCGTCAATATTTAGTCTTTCAATTAACATTGGCAACCACATGCCCTCATCAGCTTTTTTGCTAATAGGTGTTAAGATAAGAACACATAAAATAATAGTAAATATATTTTTCATAATAATTGTATTTAATTTTTAATTAAAGGTACATTAGAGCAGGGCTCTCCATAAAATAAACTTTTTACGTGCGGCGCCAATATAGACACGCACAAAGACAGAAAAACTAAAGGTATTGTATTCCCTGAGCAAACCTTTAAAAACACTCTTTTGTCTTTATAGTTATTCACATCTAATTTTGTTAAAGCTTTTTGAAACAACAACAAATCCATTCTTTTTAAATCACAAAAAAAAACTTGTTTTGCAATATTACGTAAATTCATTTGGATTAATAAATAAGACCACGGTGGAATTATTACATCCTTAGAACAGGTAATAGAAACAAAACAATTTAGAAACTGCTCCCACTCAAATGCTCCTAGCTTTTTTTTAAAGGAAGCCTCTTTAATAACCAGTCCTTCTTCTAAAAAAATAGATAAATCTAACTCTTTCCGTTTTCCACTAATAACCAAGCTTGACACATCTAAAGTGATTAGTCCAGCGGCATCAATTTTATTTTTTATCGTAGCAGTCATGTTTATAAAAACCCTAATTCTAATTTTGCCTCCTCAGACATCATGTCTTGTGTCCATTTCGGATCCCATGTTATTTCTATTTCTGCAGAGCCAACATAATCAATAGACTCTATTTTTTCTTTTATTTCAACAGGAAGAGATTCTGCAACAGGACAGTTGGGCGCCGTAAAGGTCATCACTATTTTCACATTATAATTCTTTTCAGAAGGCATAACCGAAACATCATAAATTAAACCCAACTCATATATGTTTACAGGTATTTCGGGGTCGTAAATTTGCTGTAGTACTTCCACCACATCATCTCCTATTTTTTGTAAATCGTGTTTCATAATTTAATTATTTGCAAATTGCTTGATTCTATTAATCATCATATTCAAACCATTTGCTCTTGTCATAGATAAATGGTCTCGTAATCCAATTTTTTTAAAAACGTCATTAGCCTCTGTTTTAATTTCTTTTTTATTTAATCCAGAATATAATTGTATGATAATAGCAACAATTCCTTTTGTTATTAGTGCATCACTGTCTCCGTAAAAATACAGTTTTTCATTCTTTTTTTCGCAATATAGCCAGACTTTAGATTGGCACCCATGAATTAGGTGTTTGTCATTTTTAAACAGGGGATTGAGGGGTTCCATTTCTCGTCCTAATTCAATCAGATATTCGTACTTTTCTTCCCATGAATGAAACAAAGAAAAACTATCAATTATTTTGTTAGCTTGAGAGCTCATGATTAATGATTTAAGAGTTTGATGACTTTTTGTAAGCTTAAAATAAAATAATCTATTTCTGCCTCAGTATTGTAAAATGACAATGAAGCCCTAACACAGCCATTAACACTCAGAACCTTCATAAAAGTTTGGCTACACAAGTCTCCAGAGCGAACCAAAATATTTTTTTCTGCGAGTAGAACACCTAAATCATAATGATGAATATTGTTTACATTAAAAGAAAAAATCGGGGAAGCAAATAGGTTGTTTAATTCTAAAGAGTTGTGCGCATGGTATATTGTTATTCCCTCAATTTTTTCTAGCTTGGATTGAAGATATTTTTTTAAACGCAATTCCTGTGTGCGAATATTTTTTAAGCCAATTTCACGAATAAACCGAATGGCTTCACTCATCCCAATTACCCCGGCAATGTTTTGGGTTCCAGCCTCTAGGTTTTGTGGGGCCTCTCTAAAAAGGGTGTTAAAATTATTAACTTGCTTGACGATGCCGCCACCATATTTATAAGGTTTACATTGTTTTAAAAGAAAACTTTTTCCAAATAATACACCAACACCAGTTGGTCCAAAAATTTTATGTCCAGAAAAACAATAAAAATCACAGCCTATCTCTTGCACATTTACTGTTATGTGTGCCGCTGCCTGGGCGCCATCAATCAAGATCGGAATATTAAAGCTATGAGCAATTTTAGTTAGCTCTTTTACATCTTGTATGCCTCCATTTACATTTGAAATATGCTGTGCTGCTATAAATTTCACCTTATTGCCATGTGTCTTTAAAAATTCCTTTAGCTCAATGGTGTTTATTGTATAATCTAATTTTTTCTCTTCTAAAGAATCTTGTTTTATCTCGGGGTTTTTTATTGGCAACATTTTGACACTAGCGCCAACCTCTTTAGCAATCATTTGCCATGGAATTAGATTTGCATGATGCTCNANGGGAGANACAAGAATAATGTCTTTTTTAGAAATAATTTGTTTGACAAAAGAATTGGCAACTAAATTAATAGCCTCTGTAGCCCCGGAGGTAAAAACAATTTCTTCAGCTTTACTCGCGGATATGAAATCTTTTACAATAACTCGAGCATCTTCATACTTTTGTGTAGCAATTGCTCCTACCTTATGCACACTTCTGTGGATATTGCTATTTTCATTTTTATAAAAATTGGCAATAGAATTAATTACAGATTCTGGTTTTTGCGTCGTTGCTGCGTTATCAAAATAAATTAGCTCTTTATTTTTCGGACTACTTAAAAAAGGAAATTTAGATCGGATTGTGTTGATGTTTAATGTGCTCATTTTTAAAAACTATAGATTTAATTGTTTATTAAGATCGGCAAATAATTCTTTTTTAACAGTCTCTTCTGAAATAGCCTTTGTCACCTCACTTATAAATCCAGACAACAACAGGCTGGTGGCAGCTTTTTTTGATAATCCTCTTGAATTCAAATAAAACAAAGCGTTTTGATCAAGCTCTCCAGTAGTTGATCCGTGGGCACATTCTACATCATCGGCAAAAATCTCTAATTGAGGATTTGTATTTATTGAAGATTTTGAAGAAAGTAAAATATTATTGTTTTTTTGTGTTGTTTGAGTTTTTTGAGCGTCCTTTTTCACAACCACACAGCTATCAAACACACCACTAGACTCTCCATCATAAACTCCTTTAAAAATCTGAGAGCTTGTATTGTTTGGTTTGTTGTGGTTTACAACAATATTATTATCTACATGTGTTTTTTTTGAAAGCATTGAAATAGAATATATGTCAGATTTTGAATCTTCACCATCAAGATTTACCAGGATATTATTTCTAACTACCCCCTCCGATTTAAATTTTCCTTCAGAAAAATAAAACTTATATAACTTAGATTCACTATTGTCTTTTTGTTGAATAAACTCAGTATGCATACTTTGACACAGTGAATTTGGATTAGCCTGACTCCCTAAGCTATATTTTGTTAGTTTTGCTTTTTTAGCCAAGAAAGATTGTGAGATTGTGTTATTAAAGTGGGCGCCTTCGGCACACCAAAATCTTTCAACTATATTTAGTTGACAGTTTTCTTCGAGCATATATACATTATGCATTTGGTTGAAATAGTTTTCGTTGCTTTTGCCAGATTGAACATATAAAATATTAATACAGCGCACTAATTCGGCATCAGANCCCTTTAATAAAAAACCATTTTTTACTAAACCACAGTTTAATTGCGCAAATGNGCTTGTGCTTAATTGTTCTTGNTTTAAAATATNTATAAGAACATCTTCTTTTAAATCCTCCAAATCTGTTATTGATATGTTATTTGGAAGGTTGCATAAATCTTTTTGAACTTTTCCATTTAAAACAAGAATAAAAAACTCACTTTTTGGCGGCAGTATTTTTAAATATTCATCGGAACGTGAAGGACTGGTTCTATTTTCTGAAAAAGCTAACCCCATCCACCACGTTAACTCCGTATAACCCCAACCCTTTTGTTTTTTATTTGGCAGGCCATTTTTTAAAACATAGTTTAATGCGTTTATCCGAGCTTGATCTAATTTAGAATTATGAGTCATCAATAAATTTAACTCTTGTTCAATGCATTTTTTTAATATTGAAAAAAGATATTCAGTAGATTTTGATCCATTCGGCTGTGTTTGAAATATGTCTTTTTTTATAGCCCCCATAATATTATTTAATAATTCCCTCGTATCCTTTCTTTTCTAGTTCCAGTGCCAGCTCTGGCCCCGCAGACTTTACGATCGCTCCATCAGCTAATATATGCACGTAGTCAGGTTTTATATAGTTTAATAACCTTTGGTAGTGTGTTATAATAACAAAAGCGTTTTCAGATGATCTTAAAGAATTCACACCATTTGCAACAATTTTTAAAGCATCGATGTCAAGTCCTGAGTCAGTTTCATCTAGTATTGCAAGTTTGGGTTTAAGCATGGACATTTGAAATATTTCATTTCTTTTTTTCTCTCCACCAGAGAATCCATCATTAAGATATCTAGATAAAAATGACGAGTCCATTTTCAACAACTCCAAGTTTTTTTTCATTTCTTGCAAAAGATCTGTGGAACTCATTGGTTCTAATCCATTTTGTTTTCTTTTTTCATTAACAGCAATTTTAATAAAATTGCTCACACTTACACCAGGAATTTCAACAGGATATTGAAAAGATAAAAACACCCCCATTGCTGCTCGTAATTCGGGCGCTAAATCAATAATATTTTTATTTAAAAACTCCACATTACCGTTAGTGACATCATACTTGTCATCTCCTGCTATTACAGAGGCTAGAGTGCTTTTGCCAGACCCGTTTGGGCCCATAATGGCATGAACTTCACCAGCCTTAACATTAAGATTAAGCCCCTTTAATACGGGGGTGTTGTTTATTGTGCAAAATAGATCTTGTATTCTTAACATAATTAATTTGATTTAACCAACACTATCTTCAAGTGTTATTTCTAATAAATTTTTCGCTTCTACAGCAAATTCCATGGGTAGTCGCTGTAAAACCTCTTTGCAGTATCCATTAACAATTAATGCAATAGCTTCTTTTTCACCAATCCCACGTTGATTACAATAAAATAACTGATCTTCTCCTATTTTTGACGTAGTTGCCTCATGTTCAACGATTGAGTTTTTGTTGTTGACATTAATATAAGGGAAGGTGTGTGCTCCACATTTATCCCCCATTAATAAAGAGTCACATTGTGAGAAATTTCTTGAATTTTCTGCATTACGATTTATTTTCACCAAACCACGGTAGCTACTATTACTTTTTCCCGCAGAAATACCCTTGCTAATAATTGTGCTCTTTGTTCTTTTTCCCATGTGAATCATTTTTGTCCCTGTATCTGCTTGTTGATGATTTTTTGTTACGGCAATTGAAAAAAACTCTCCCACAGAATCATCACCCTTGAGAATACAAGATGGATACTTCCAGGTAATAGCAGAGCCTGTTTCTACTTGAGTCCAAGAGATTTTCGCGTTTTTATGCGCAACACCTCTTTTTGTTACAAAATTATATACTCCGCCGACTCCATTTTTGTCGCCAGGATACCAGTTTTGAACTGTCGAGTATTTGATTTCTGCTGAATCTAAAGCTACTAGTTCAACAACAGCAGCATGTAATTGGTTTTCATCCCTTTGAGGAGCAGTACACCCCTCTAGGTAGCTCACATAACTCTGTTCTTCAGCAACGATTAGTGTTCTTTCAAACTGACCAGTGCCCGCCTCATTAATTCGGAAATAAGTTGAAAGCTCCATTGGACAATGGGTTCCCTTGGGAATAAAGCAGAATG
Source organism: Flavobacteriales bacterium (assembly GCA_002707245.1). GTDB lineage: Bacteria > Bacteroidota > Bacteroidia > Flavobacteriales > TMED113. Next base: position 31,912 of record PAMG01000014.1, on the reverse strand, counting down.
AACCATCGCTAAAGACAGCTGCGTTAAGTGCGGCAAAGTAATTGTCTTTTGCTGGAACCACAGAGCCCAAATACTTTTTTATTAGCTCCGGGTGCTTTTCTATTGCCTCTGACATAGAGCAAAAAATAATGCCAAGTTCAGATAGCTTTTCTTTAAATGAAGTAGACACAGAGACACTATCAATAACAACATCTACAGCGACTCCAGCTAGGCGCTTTTGTTCCTCGATGGAGATCCCAAGTCGTGTAAACGTTTTGAGCAATTCAGGGTCAGCCTCATCTAAGCTGTTTAGTTGCACTTTTTTCTTAGGCGCAGAGTAATAGATGATATTTTGCAAATCAATATCAGGATATTCTACATTAGCCCATTCAGGCTGCTTTAATGTTTTTAAGACCTCAAATGCCTCTAGTCTTTTTTTGAGCATCCAGTCTGGCTCTTTCTTTTTTTTTGAAATAGTTTTTATAATATCTTCATTTAGTCCAGGGCTAATTGTGTCTGTATCAAAATTAGATACAAAGCCATATTTATATTCGGCCTCCGTAACTTCTTTAATAATTTTTTTTTCGTCTTTTTCTAACATAAAAATCAAATTATATAGCAAAACTTTCTCCACATCCACATGTTCGAGATGCATTAGGGTTTTCAAAAACAAATCCTCGACCATTCAGTCCTCCAGAATAATTTAATGTGGTTCCCACTAAATAGAGATGACTTTTATTATCTACAAGCAGCTGAATCCCATTGTGTTCAAACCTTTTATCACTGGGCAATATTTTTGAATCAAAATCTAGATTATATGAAAGGCCGGAGCAACCACCAGAAGTGACTCCAACCCGAACATATTGATTGTCATCACCAGCCTCTTTCATTAATGTGAGTAATTTTTCTTTTGCTGAGTCTGATATTATAACCATAAATTTTTTTTCACAAAGGTAGGAATTTTAATCATAAACAATTTAAATAAGGGCTATATTTATCCATATTATTTACATAATGTAAAAGACATGAATAAAACTAAATTCACACCAATTTCAAGCATAGGGGAGTTTGAGTTAATTAATAAAATAACAACTCCTGCGAAGATAAATAATAAATCGACTAAAATGGGGGTTGGAGATGATGCAGCTATTTTAGAGTTTGATAAAAAGTGTCAGCAACTTATAAGTACAGATATGCTGGTTGAGGGGGTGCACTTTGACTGTGCATATTCTCCACTGAAGCATGTGGGCTATAAGGCAGTTGTCTCAAGTATTTCTGATATATGTGCAATGAATGGACAGGCAACACACATTTTAATTTCGCTTGCTATTCCAAACAAATATAGTGTGGAACTCATTACAAGTTTATATGATGGAATTCATTTAGCATGTAAAAATTATAATCTTGATTTAATAGGCGGAGATACTACGGCAAGTCCTAACGAACTTATCATCAACGTAACTATTTTGGGGACTGGAGACAAGAAAAGAGTTGTTTGTCGGTCTGCTGCTAATCCTACAGATTTATTAATAACGACAGGGAATCTTGGCGCTGCTTATTTAGGACTGCAGATATTAGAAAGGGAAAAAATGATTTTTGAAAAAAATAATCAATCACAACCTCCATTAGATGAATATGCGTATATTTTGGAAAGACAGTTAAAGCCTGAGCCGAGGGTCGATATTATTACTTGGCTAAAAGAAAATAATATTATTCCATCTTCAATGATTGATATTTCAGATGGTTTGGGTTCAGAAGCCATACATTTAGCAACCTCTTCAGAGGTTGGCATTAAAATTTTTGAAGAGAGAATACCTATTTCGGAGCATACACATAAAACCGCAAAAGAGCTGAGTGTAGACCCTTTACTGTGTGCACTTCATGGCGGAGAGGATTATGAATTATTATTTACGTTGCCTATAAAATATCACAAAAAAGTAGTAGGCGTGAGCGATATTCATATAATAGGCCACGTTACAGCCCAAAAGAATGTTGTTGAGTTAATTAAAGAAAGTGGTGAGTCAATTAATTTAACAAAAGAGGGTTGGGACTCCTTCTTAAAACAACAGGAATAGACACATATAAAAAATTATATATTTAAAAGGTCCTCCAACTCCTCTGCTTCTATTGGAATTTTTTCCATTAAGTCAATATTTCCGTTTTCATCAATTAAAATGTCATTTTCAAGCCTTATTCCTAGATTCTCTTCTGGAATATAAATCCCGGGCTCACAGGTTAGAACCATTCCTGATTCAAGTGGCTTTTCGGCGTTAGAAACATCGTGGACATCTAAACCAAGATGATGAGAGGTGCCATGCATGTAGTATTTTTTATAAGCTGGACTAGATTTCGCGTTTTTTATTTCTTTTTTTGATAAAAGCCCCAGTTCTACCAATTCTTTTTCCATAATTTTTCCAACATTTTTTTCATATTCTGTTAAAAAAACTCCAGGTTTAAGAAGTTGGATAGACTCCCTCATGACTCGAAGTACACTATTGTAAACAGATTTTTGACGTTTTGTAAATTTCCCACCAACAGGGAAGCATCTAGTTAAATCAGAGGCATAATTTGCATATTCTGCACCAAAATCCATTAAAATAACATCCCCATCTTTACAGAGGCTATTATTTGCCCCGTAATGCAATATACATGCATTTGAACCTGAAGCAATAATGGGGTCATAGGCAAAGCCAGATGATCGGTTTTTTAAAAACTCATGTATTATTTCAGCCTCTATTTCATACTCATAAACGCCTGGTTTCAAATATTTTAAAACACGTTTTACACCAAGTGATGTTATGTCGCAAGCTTTTTGAATTAATTGTATTTCAGTCTTTTGTTTTACTGATCGCATGTCATATAAAATGTTTGCACACTTTTTATATTTTTTGTTAGGGAACAGATGCTGTATCCATTTTTTAAATCTAGCATCACGACTTTCAACAACTATATTAGCTCGAGGATGTTCATTGCTATTTAAATAAATAGTTGATGCTGTATCTACTAATTTAGATATTGAATTTTTAAACTCCTTATTCCAAATAACCCTTTTTACTCCGGAGACGTTTGTTGCATTTTCTTTTGTTAATTTTTCACCTTCCCATATTTTTATAGTTTCATTGGTTTCTCGAAGAAACAACAGCTCTTCATACTTGTCGACTTTTTTTACAATTACTAAAACTGTTTCTTCTTGGTCGATTCCAGACAAATAAAAAAGATCTGAATTTTGCTTAAACTTCATTACTTGATCAGCATTTTTAGGCATTAAATCATTAGAGTGAAATATAGCAATGGAATTATTTTCCATTTTACACAAAAAATTGTTTCGGTTTTTTGCAAACAATTGTGGTTCAATAGGGTCGTATCTCATTATAGTATTTTTGACTTTAAATATTCTTGATTCAGCCTCACAATATTATCTAAGGAAATATCTTTTGGACAGTGTGCTTCACATGCACCTGTGTTGGTGCAACTTCCAAAGCCCTCTTTATCCATTTGGTCTACCATATTAATAACGCGCTCGTTCCTTTCTACTTTTCCTTGTGGAAGATGAGCATATTGCGAAACTTTTGCCCCAACAAATAGCATTGCAGAAGAGTTTTTGCACGCAGCAACACATGCGCCACAACCAATACAGGCTGCTGATTTGAATGCTTCATCAGCATCAGGCTTTGGTATAGGTGTAGCATTTGCATCAACCGTGTTTCCGGAAGTATTTATCGAAACGTAGCCTCCTGCTTGCTGAATTCTATCAAATGCGCTTCGGTCGACAACCAGATCTTTAATAACCGGAAAAGATGAACTTCTGAATGGCTCAATATAAATTGTATCCCCGGATTTAAATTTTCTCATATGTAGTTGACATGTTGTTGTTCCCTTGTCGGGTCCGTGAGGAGCTCCATTAATAACTAGTGAGCAGGACCCGCAAATTCCCTCTCGACAATCATGGTCAAAAGCAATAGGGTCATCTCCCTCATTTATGAGCTGTTGATTTAACACATCTAACATTTCAAGAAATGACATGTCGGGCTCTATGTTTTTAATGCGGTAGTTTTGGACACCACCTTTTTCAGTCTTATTTTTTTGTCTCCAAATTTTAAGTAATAAATCCATGTTATTTATAGCTTCTAGATTTTAATTCAATAGAATCAAATATTAATTCTTCTTTGTGTAATAGCGGTTTTTTATCTTTTCCTTGAAACTCCCAGCAAGACACAAAAGTATATTCATTATCATTTCTAAGAGCTTCCCCCTCAGGTGTTTGATGCTCTTCTCTAAAGTGCCCGCCGCAGGACTCCTGTCTTTCTAGTGCATCTATTGCAAAAAGTTCTCCTAGTTCTAAAAAATCAGCTACACGACCAGCTTTAGCCAATTCCTCATTGTAATTATTTGGTTTACCAGGAACAAAAACATTTTTATAAAAATCTTTTCTTAAGTTTTTAATTTCCTCAATAGCTCTTTTTAAATCCTTTTCATTTCTTGACATCCCACATTTATTCCACATTATTTTCCCTAACTTTTTGTGGTAGTAGTCTACAGAATTCCCAGAATCATTAGACAAAATATTTGATATGAATTCCCGGACTTTATTTTCTGCCTCCTCAAAATCTTTTGTGTTTGTGTCTATTTGGCCGGTTTTAATGTCATCCGCCAGGTAATCACCAATTGTATAAGGTAAAACAAAATAGCCATCTGCTAGTCCCTGCATAAGAGCTGACGCCCCTAGCCTGTTAGCGCCGTGGTCAGAAAAATTAGCCTCTCCAACGGCAAAGCAACCAGGAATAGCGGTCATTAGATTATAGTCTACCCAGACCCCCCCCATAGTGTAATGTACTGCGGGAAATATTTGCATCGGTGTTTCATATGGGTTTTCGTCTACGATCTTTTCATACATCTGAAAAAGATTGCCATATTTAGCTCGAATAACCTCTTTGCCTAATTTTTTGATTAATTCATTGTTTTTTGTGTCTTGACCAGTAGAAATAGCCTTTTCTTTACCATACCTATAAATGGCGGATGTAAAATCAAGATATACTGCTTGCCCAGTTTGATTTACTCCATATCCGGCATCACACCTTTCTTTAGCAGCTCTTGATGCAACATCTCTCGGGACTAAGTTGCCAAAGGCAGGGTATCTTCTTTCCAAATAATAATCTCTGTCTTGCTCAGCTATTTCAGTTGGTTTCAGTTCTTTTTTTCTGATTTTTTCTACATCTTTTTTGTGTTTTGGAACCCAAATTCTTCCATCATTTCGGAGAGATTCAGACATTAGCGTAAGCTTAGATTGATGCTCCCCAGACACAGGTATACAGGTGGGGTGTATTTGTGTGAAACAGGGATTGGCAAAAAAAGCACCCTTTTTATAAATTTTCCAATTTGCCGTAACGTTACTACCCATTGCGTTGGTAGACAGGTAAAAAACATTACCATAACCTCCGCTGGCAATTACAACAGCATGAGCACCATGTCTCTCTATCTCTCCATTTACCAAATTTCTAGTTATTATTCCACGTGCCTTGTTCTCCACAACAACTAATTCCATCATTTCGTGCCTTGAGTACATTTTCACTTTTCCCCTATTGATTTGCCTGTTTAATGCAGAGTATGCTCCTAGCAATAATTGTTGTCCTGTTTGTCCTTTTGCGTAAAATGTTCTAGAGACTAAAACACCTCCAAAAGACCTATTGTCGAGTAGCCCCCCATAATCTCTTGCAAAGGGTACGCCTTGCGCAACACACTGGTCAATAATATTTGCAGAAACCTCGGCAAGCCTATATACATTAGCTTCCCTAGATCTGTAGTCACCGCCTTTAATTGTATCATAAAAAAGCCTATAGTTTGAGTCCCCGTCACCTTGGTAGTTTTTGGCAGCATTAATTCCCCCTTGAGCAGCAATAGAATGAGCTCTTCTGGGCGAGTCTTGAAAGCAAAACGCTTTTACATTATAGCCAAGCTCTGCAAGTGTTGCAGAAGCTGATGCTCCTGCGAGCCCTGTTCCAACAACAATTATATCTATGTTTCGCTTGTTTGCGGGGCTTACAAGTTTTATTGTTCCTTTGTGTTTTTTCCATTTATTTTGGATGTCTCCATCTGGAACTTTGCTTGGTATCGGAAATTTTTTGTCATTTGGTTTCATTGTCTGGCCTAAATAAATTAATGTGTGAAATAGTGAAAAATAGCAATTGCTATAAATCCAAGCGATATTCCAAAAGAATATATATATGCTACTGCTCTTAACAACTTATCTCTTGATTTTGTTACACCAATAGATTGAAAAGAAGAAGATAGTCCATGGTTTAAGTGCATGCCTAACAATATAAAGGAAATGCAATATATAGCTGTTCGGTATGTTGCGCCATAAAATTTTTCTTTTAATTCGTGAAAATATTTTGTTGGATCTGAAACCTCATAGTTGATGTATTTATATTCCATTTCAGGAATCCAAAAGTCATAAAAATGTAAAGCCAAGAAGGCTAGGATCACGAGTCCAGTTATTATCATATTTTTAGAAATCCAAGAGCTATTGGTTTTGTGATAAATATATTTTTTATTTCGTGCTTTTCGGTTTTGATATTCTAATATAAAACCCATTATAAAATGAAAACATACACCAAATATTAAAATAGGCTGTAATATAAATTGTACAATTGGATTGTATCCCATAAAGTGAGATATCGCATTAAATGTTTTTCCATCATCTGGAATTAGTGACGTCAGGTTGATGGTAAGATGTTGCAATAAAAAAAACATTAAAAAAATGCCCGAAAGAGCCATTAAAACCTTTTTAACTATTGAAGATTGCATTATATTATTACACGTTAGAGCAAATTCAAGACTAATTTAAATCACAAAAAACTATAAAACAACATATTTGCAGAAATTTAAAAAAACTTCGATAAACAAATAGGCTAAAAACACATATGGGTTTCTATATGTGTTTGGACTAGTCTAAGATAATATCAACCTCCCAATTAGATTTTATTTTTATAGTTTGAGGATATATAATAATTTTTTCGCATGCTTGACTATTTACTAGACTGCCGGAGTCCCAGTGCATATTATTATTATAGTCGCTAAATAGACGTAAATTATAATTTCCCGGAGGAATCCAATTGATTAAAATAGAGTCTTTTAGGCTGCTTTTTCTGATAATATTATTATTATCAAATAATTCTAATACCAAATTTGTATCAGCAATTTCAGATTTTATTTTTAGGGAACCATATTTTTCGTAATTAGACTCAATATAGAAAGTTGTTGAGTCATTTGTTTGATTATTTTGAGAAACAAGTGCTTCTTCCGATATAATTAATTTTTGACTTTTATTGAAATCGGGTCCAATAGGAATCTGAATAATAAATGGATTAATTATTTTTGGTTTTATAGCTTCAGGACTTATTTCCCATGTAAAATTCTCTGGAATTAAATTTTTGATTGGCATGTTTGTTTCAATATTAATCATCCTTTCTGCATTTATTTGATGCAATTCAGAGATTACCTTTAATGATATTCTTTCAGCTGAATCCGGACTCGAAACAGCTATAGAATCTGTGATATTTAGATAGCGATATTTAATAAAATTAGGACTTTTATTAAACCAGAAAACAGAAGATTTTAGATTGATTTTCCAGAATCCGGGTGTATTTAAAATAATTATTGAGTCTTTCAATATATTATGTTCAAAAAGAATAGTGTTTTTATTAATATTTTTAACATCTATAATTGGATTCGCAGGCTTTTCATAAAATAATCCTAGACTTTTAGTTATGTTTAAATTTTGAACTGTGTCAGGTGTGGACACCAATTCACCTAAATCATACTGAAAATTATTATTATCATCTAAAAAAGAAAAGAGTAGATATTTATCGTCTTTAATATTATTTAAACTAAAACTGCCATCCCTATTAGAGTAGGTATAATAATAAGGTATTAGTGAGTCCATAGTATTAGATAATCCAACCAAGACGCCTTCTAAATTTTCATTAAAGTAAAGATCCTTAACGGTTCCATGTATAAATAAAGAGTCCAAAGAGCTCCCTCTAGAGAAAACATATTTAAAGTTGGTTAAAACATTACCCTCATTAAGGTCTTCAATAGATTTTCCAAAATTAATAGTATATGTTGTATTTTTCTCTAGTGAACAGTTTAATTTAATTTCTAGTCTTTTACCCTTTAAAATTATTTCGGGTGGAGGATTGCACTGTGGTGATATTCTTATGTCTTTTATATTTTTGACTTGAATATATTCATTAAATACCAATGTAATTACGTTGTTTTTAAAATAAATACTTGGATTTTCTGGAGTTGAATTAATTACAATTGGTGGAGTGATATCTTTTGGCCCACCATCTGGTGGGACAATATTTGCGCAGCTGGCAAATAACACAAAAACCCAAAACATATGCTTTTCCATATATGAAAGTTTATTTAGTAAAAATCAAATCCATTTCATTGGTAAATAGATTAATTTTTTTTATCCCCACAAGGACCCTGTCACCTAAATTATATTTTTTTCCGCTTCGTCTTCCAATAAAAGCACGAATGTTTTCATTATAATAATACTTGTCATCTTGGCAATCAGAAATTGATACTAGTCCTTCAGCTTTTGATTCATCAATTTCTACATAGATACCCCACTTTACAACTCCAGAAATAATTCCACTAAACACCTGACCAATAGAATTTTCAAGTAATTTTAATTGTATGAATTTATTAATTTTTCGCTCTAAATCAATATAAATTCTCTCAGTGTTAGAAAAATATATGCATTTTGTTTCTAAATCTAAAAAATGGACGGTTTGCTTATTTAGATGTGCATTTAATAGTCGGTGTATCATTAAGTCAGCGTATCTACGAATTGGGGATGTAAAGTGAGTATATTTTTCAAAACCAAGCCCATAGTGCCCTATATTTTTTGTGCTGTATTTGGCTTTTGCCATAGCTCTTAAAACAAGGTTTTCTAAGATGTGTTTATTTACTCCTTTTCCAGGTTTTTTAAATAGTTTATTTATAAACTGACCCGAATTTTTATATGAAACAGGAGCTTTTATTTTATTCTTTTCAAAATGTTCCAAATAATTGATTAATTCTTTTATTTTTTCTTGGTCTGGGACATCATGAATTCGATATATTGATGTATTGATAGAGCTTAATTTTTTAGCAACAATTTTATTTGCTAATAGCATAAATTCTTCTACTAATTTATGAGTATCTAACGGGTTTGTTTGAATTATTTTGACAGGTTCGTTTTTATTGTTTAGTTCAAAAGCTATGTCTCTTCTTTCAAAATCGATTGATCCATTTTCAACCCGATGAGTTCTTAATATTTTTGCAATTGCATTAAGAAGATTTAACTCTTTATAAAATTCTCCTTTTTTAGTTTTGATGACTTCTTCAGCTTCCTCATAAGAAAAACGTTTATTAGAGTTAATAACACCCTTCCCCATCCAAGTAGATTTTATTTCATACAAGTTATTTATTTCTATAGCGATGGAAAAACTAAGCTTATCTTCCTGTGGCCGAAGAGAACAGAGAACATTGGATAGTTTTTCTGGAAGCATTGGAATCACGTTACCGGGGAAGTATATAGAAAAAGACCTTAGAAAAGCTTCTTTATCAATTTCAGATTTGGATTTTACATAATGACTTACATCTGCTATGTGAACACCAATTTCAACATTCTTGTTTGGTAGATATTTTATTGAAATTGCATCATCAAAGTCTTTTGCATCAATCGGGTCAATTGTGAATGTGATATCTTTTCTAAAGTCTCTTCGTTTTTTAATTTCTTTTTGATTAATTGTTGTTGATAGTGCTTCAACTTCTTTGATAATTTTTTTCGAAAAAGTATTTCTAATATTAGATATCTCAATATTAGATTCAATAACAGTTTTCAAATCCATGTTTTTTTGTAAAATTTTTGTGACGGCACCAAAAGGGCATCCAGCGCTTAATGGCCAGTCTGTAAATTCGACAACCACCTGGTCATTATCTATGGCGGCATTTAATCTATCTTGAGGAATAAAGAAATCTGAACCAATTTTTTGATTATTTGGAATGAAAAATGCATTTCCACTTCCTTGCTTTATTTTTATTTTACCAATAAATTTAGTGTTTGTTCTTTTTAGCACATTTTCTACACGCCCCTCAATTATCTGTCTTTTATTTTTTATTAGCTGTATAGATACCAAATCTTTATGTAAAGAATTTAATCGATTTTTTCGATGAATAAATATTTCCTTCAACTCGGCATCAACTTTGACATATCCATGTCCAGATTTATTAATATCAATAATACCAGAAATTATATTTTGAGGCTCATTATATTGGAACTTATATTTTTGTGAACGAATGATAAAATTTTGATTTATAAGCTCATTGATAGCTTTTAGAATGGGTTTTCTATATTGGCTTCCTTTTAGTCCAATTTCCCATGATATTTGTTTAATGTTTAATGGCTCATTTCGGGTTTTTAAAGCATTTACCACCCATTCTTTTAAAACTTTTAATTGAAATGATTTTTTTTTGCTCATGAATAAATATATATCAAACAATATACTTCAATTTATTAACTTTGTGTGCGATAAAAAGTAGATTGATTTTTTAGCTGACGTAGCTCAGGGGTAGAGCACTTCCTTGGTAAGGAAGAGGTCGGGAGTTCAAATCTCCTCGTTAGCTCATTATTAATTAAAATATAATTATAACAAATTCATTACTTTTGTTAATATGCGATATATATACATATATATACTATGTTTTGTAGCCTGTGAGTCCGATGTTGTCTCCGGTTGTTTGGATGATTCGGCATGTAATTACAATATAGATGCAACACAAGATAACAGTTTATGTGAATATCCCTTAGAATATTATAATTGCTTAGGTGATTGTGTAAATGATTTAGATGAAGATGGTGTTTGTGATGAGCTTGAAAATAGTGTAATAAGAGTTACTGTATTTTTGTATGAAAATTGCCCAATTGCTCAATATATGTGTGGTCCATTGAGAGACGCATATAGCTATTTTTGTGATACTTTAAATGAAGCAGTTTTTTTCCGAGGCTTTTCTCCAAATGCTTTTTCTACCGAGACAAGTTTAATAGATTTTGTTATTAAATATAATATTCCATTTGATGTGACATGGGATTATAATGAAATAAATAATGAACCAGGCCCCTATACTCAAATCTATTTGCCAATTGTTACTCCAGAAGTATTTATTGAATTTAATGGCAGTCTTGTATATAGGGGAATGATTGATAATAGTTATGAAGCACTTGGCGAGTGGTCTAATCCAACAGAAAATTTCTTACATGATATTCTAATACAACTTATTACTGGCCAAGAATTCGTATATTCGGAAACAGAAGCAATAGGTTGCTTTATTAACTATTAATTATAGAAATCATGAGACTATTAGTGTTTTTATTTTTTATTTTCTGTATAGGGTCTTCTCAAAATAATGATATAACTTTTACGAAGGACATTTCACCGATTATATATAATAATTGTACAGAATGTCATCGTTCAGGTGAAAATGGGCCGATGTCATTTACTTCTTATTCGGAAGTTGCGGCAATGGCGGAAATGATTAAAGAAGTAACACAAACAGGGTACATGCCTCCATGGCCACCAAATCAAAATTATACACCTCACTCTTTATTAGATGAAAGGTTTTTAACTGATGAAGAAAAAGAATTAATTGCTCAGTGGGTGGACCAGGGCTATCCACAAGGGGATATTTCTTTAGAAGCAGAAATGCCCATCTTCCCAGAGGGTTCGGCTATAGGTGAACCAGATTATGTTTTTGAAATGTCAGAAGAGTATTTTATTGAAGGAAATAATCAGGATGATTATAGAGTTTTTGTTTTTCCTACAGGTTTTACTGAAGACACTTATATTAAGGCAATTGAATTTAGACCAGACAATAGAGAGGCGGTTCATCACGCACTTATGATGGTTGATGTTACTGGTACTGGAGCAGAGCAAGACGCAGAATCACCTGATGTACTAGGATATGAAGCATTTGGCGGTTTTAATCTTGAGGGTGTAAGCCCTAATGATTACGTGTTTTTAGGAGGATATGCCCCCGGAATGAATCCAGTTGTTTGGAATGGAGAATTGGGCATGAAAATCCCAGCTGGAGCAGATCTATTATGTCAAATCCACTATGCACCCTCATCAATTGATGAGTGGGATAAATCTTCAATAAATATTTTTACTAAGCCAGCTTCTGAAGTTGAAAGAGAGGTGCAGATGAAAATGTGGTTGAGGCTAGACATTAATATTCCAGCTAATACAGAAACAGAGGTGGAAGCTTGTTTAAATTTTTCTAATTCTTTTTTAGACATGTTTGGTCCAGGCCCAGTACAGCAATTTGGACAAACGATTGGATATGGTGAGCAAAGTTGTGAATTACCAGAAGCATGGAGCTTATTAGGGATATTACCACATTCCCATTTAATGGGTAAGTCCTGGGAGATTTTTGCTGAAACTCCTTCTGGGGAGATACTTCCAATTATTAATATACCTAATTGGGACTTTGATTGGCAGGGTTTTTATTATCCAGAATATATGCAACACATCCCAGAGGGGTCTGCCATAAAAGCAATTGCTAAATATGACAACACTAATAATTTTAATATGGGTTGGGGAGAGCTCACAACCGATGAAATGTTTTTTTGTCCCATATATTATGTTCCCTATGAAGAGGGAGATGAAGATATATATTTAGGCATTGAAGAGACCATTGCTTTGTCTGAACACACATCATCGAATTTAGAATTATTTCCAAATCCATCATCTAGCAAAATAGAAATTATGCATAATGTTAAAGATGCAGAAACAATAAATATTAGAATATATGATATTAAGGGCCGATTATTGAAAGACATGTTAGAGGAAAATTTTCAATCAGGAGCAAATAATATTAATTTAGATATTTCAGATTTAGCACAAGGAACATATGTTGTTAAAATACAAACAGAGGATATAGTTTTATCAAAAAGTTTTATAAAACAATAAGATTATGAGGATTTTATTAACATCAATATTAATATTTACATTTCAGATTTCGTTTGGACAGTCAGGATTTATTAATAGTCCGATGGTCATTGGCAATGCTGGTGAAACATGGTTTCAAAATGATTATAATCTATCTTTTACTGTCGGTCAAATTGCTATTGAAACATATTCTCAAAATCAAACAATATTTACTCAGGGTTTTCATCAAGATTCTTATCAAATTACACAGCTTAATAATTTAAACACCAACTTTGATATTAGTATTTTTCCGAACCCGACATCAGATAATATAAATATAGACTACAATATTAATAATGCCAGAGCGGATCTTTTCATTAAAGATATCAGAGGAGCAACAATTTATTATTCATTAGATTTTTCAACAAATAAAAGACAGACTATAGATATTAGTAAATTCGCACCGGGTGTTTATGTTCTAGAAATAATATTAAATTCAAAAAACAAAATTGTGTATCAAATTCAAAAACTTAATTAAAATGAAACAATTATATAATATTTTAGTATTTCTATTGGTTGCTATTTGTGGTGCTCAAGCACCACACACATTTTCTTATCAAACAGTTATAAGAGACATGAATTGGCAACCAAGAGCAAATGAAACAATTAACATATCAGTTAGTATTTCAGAAGATAGTCCTGATAATTTCCCAATTTATAGGGAAGAGCACTTAGGAGTTACAACTAATGCTATTGGACTTGTAAATTTGGCTATTGGTGGAGGTATTCCAACACCAACATCCAGCTTTGATAATATACAGTGGGGAGAGCATGCACATTTTTTAACTATTGGAATTTCTGAAATTTCAGAACAACTTGAAAATGATTATTTGATTATGGGCTCCACACAATTAAGAAGTGTTCCCTATGCACTTTTTTCAGAGAGCAGTGAAAATCCAGGAAATCCTGGTCCACAGGGTGAACAGGGTGAACAGGGACCAATTGGGGACATGGGGCCGGCTGGACCACAGGGCACTCAGGGGCCACAAGGAATTCAAGGAATTCAAGGAATTCAAGGAATTCAAGGCTCACAGGGAGATCCTGGCCCAACGGGACCACAAGGACTAAGCATGTATCAACTATGGATAGCAAGTGGAAACACAGGAACAATAGAAGAATTTATATTAGGACTGGACACTTATGATGTTTGGTTAAATGCGGGCAATACAGGAACACTAGAAGACTTTTTTACATTTTTACAACAGGGGCCACAAGGACCACAAGGATTACAAGGATTACAAGGGCCACAAGGACCACAAGGGGAAGAGGGGCCGGCAGCTACACATCTAAACCTTGATAACCTAACTATTAACGATGGCAGTGGAAATTGTTTTTCTGTTCAATTAGGCTTTGGAACATCTATGGTTCTCATGTTAGGTGACCAAGTTGACTGCCCAGAAGAATAACTATATTTTTAGCTCTACCAGAATAGGGCAGTGGTCTGAATGACACACATCCTTTAGTATATCAACTTGTTTTATTGAGGATTTTAACTCTTTTGATAACATATGATAGTCGATTCTCCATCCTTTGTTATTTTCTCGAGATCGGGCTCGATAACTCCACCAGGAATAATAATCGGGTTTTGTATTAATTTGTCTAAATGTATCAACAAAACCAAGTTCTAAAAAATTACTTAGCCACTTGCGTTCTTCAGGAAGAAATCCAGAAGTATTTCTATTAGAAATTGGATTATGAATATCAATTTCTTTATGACAAATATTAAAATCACCCGATATTAATAGATTTTTATTTTGTTGCTCATCTTTGGCAAAATTTAAAAAATAATCTAAAAATTGCATTTTAAAACTTTGTCTAAGATCGCCGCTGCTGCCTGACGGAAAATAACAGGATAAAATATTAATATTATCGAATTCTATTTTTAATATTCTTCCCTCTATATCAATTTCTTTTTTCCCACAGCCGTAGATGATATTATTAGGATGTTTTTTAGACAGAATAGCTACACCACTATATCCTTTTTTTTCAGCCGAATGCCAAAAACAATGATAGCCTAGAGCTTCAAATTCAGTTGTATCAAATTGACTATCAAAGGCTTTTATTTCTTGCAGACAAATTACATCAGGGTTTTCTTTTTGCAACCAATTAATGAATCCTTTCCTTATTGCTGCACGAATTCCATTAATATTATAAGAAATAATTTTCATTTTAATTTAAAATCATTTCAGGAACATTATCAGGAATAATCATTTTTCCTTCAGTGGCACTAATTATTTCATCAACTGAAACACCCGGTGCACGTTCTTTCAAGAGAAATTTATTATTTAAAATTTCTATGACAGCCAAATTGGTAACTATTTTTTTTACACATTTCAATCCAGTAATTGGCAAAGTACATTGACTCAATAATTTAGATTTACCTTTTTTATTTGTATGCATCATAGCTACAATAATATTTTGTGCTGATGCAACTAAATCCATTGCGCCCCCCATGCCTTTAACCATTTTTCCTGGAATTTTCCAATTTGCTATATCTCCGGCTTGAGAAACTTCCATTGCACCTAATACAGTTAAATCAATTCGCCCACCCCTTATCATCCCAAAGCTTTCGGCTGAATTAAATAGTGCTGATCCATCTAATGTTGTAATAGTTTCTTTACCAGCATTAATTAAATCAGGGTCGATATTGTCTTTAGTTGGAAATGGTCCCATTCCTAACAAGCCATTTTCAGATTGTAAAACAACAGAAATATTGTTAGGTATATAATTAGCTATTAATGTTGGAATACCAATACCAAGATTGACATAAAATCCATCTTTTAATTCGTTTGCAATTCTTTGTGCAATTTGAAATTTATCTAAAGACATAATAATTATTGTGTAGTTATTTTTTCGATTCGTTTTTCATAATTTTTTCCCTCAAAAATACGATTAACATAGATGCTTGGTGTATGTATTTTATTTGGGTTAAGTTCTCCATTAGGAACTAAATGCTCTACCTCTACTATTGTTATTTTACCTGCCGCGGCCATCATTGGGTTAAAGTTTCTAGCGGTACCTTTATAAATTAAATTACCCATTCTGTCACCTTTCCATGCTTTTATAAACGCAAAATCTGATTCAAAAGCTTTTTCTAACAAATATTTTTTTCCATTAAATACTCTTGTTTCTTTCCCTTCAGCAACTTCAGTGCCTACACCACTAGGGGTATAAAAAGCAGGAATACCAGCCCCAGTAGCACGACACCTTTCAGCAAGGGTTCCTTGTGGAATTAATTCAACTTCTAATTCATTGTTTAACAATTGTCTTTCAAACTCGGCATTTTCTCCGACATATGATGAAATCATTTTTTTTACTTGTTTGGTTTGTAGCAAGAGCCCAATACCGAAATTATCAACACCTGCATTATTTGAAATACAGGTCAATCCTGTATTTCCTTTTTTTACTAGTGCAGAAATCAAATTTTCGGGTATTCCACATAACCCAAAGCCACCCAACATAATTGTTGCATTATCCATTAAATCAAATATTGCTTTTTCGGCATTTTCGTATACTTTATTCATAATTAAAATTCTTCTTCGGTTTCAAGTTCTTTTATTTCATTACAGTTAATTGGGACAGATATTCCATTTTCCGGAAATTTAAATTCATCGTTAGAGATTGTAATATTGGGATCTTCATATACTTTAATCATATAATTTGCCCATATTGGTAGCGCCATTTCGGCACCTTGGCCTAAATGAATGTCTCGAAAACGAACAGACCTATTATCTGCTCCAGTCCAAACACCTGTCACCAAATTAGGAACAAAACCGATAAACCAACCATCAGAATGATTTTGAGTAGTTCCTGTTTTACCAGCTATTGGATTTCTTAGGTTATATTTCCAGCGTAAACGTTGTCCGGATCCACTTATTACGACACCTTGCAGTAATTTTATCATAATATAATTTTTTTCTTCATTTAAAACTTCTTTTGGTGTACTCGCAAATTGTTCTAAAACCACCCCATTTCGATCTTCTATTCGAGATACAAAAATTGGCTCCAAATAGATGCCCGCATTAGCAAATGTACTATATGCTCCCGTCATTTCAAATAATGAAATTTCGGCAGTTCCTAAGCATAGTGATGGAACTGCGGGCAAATAACTAGAAATCCCCATTTTGCGCGCTAAATTAATAACTTTTCTTGGCCCAACTTGTTTCATTAAGTATGCAGATATTGTGTTTTTTGATTGAGCAAGCCCCTCTGTAAGAGTTAATTCTCCGCCATACTTTTTATTAGCATTTTGAGGTATGTAATCTTGATCTAATCTCCATTTTTCTTTTTCAAATATTACTTGAACATTAGGAATTTGTAGACAAGGAGAATATTTAAATTGATCAATGGCGGTTGCATATAAGAATGGTTTAAATGTAGAACCAACCTGTCTTTTTCCATCTTTTACATGGTCATATTTAAATTGTTGATGATTAATGCCCCCCACCCATGCTTTTATGTGTCCACTGCTAGGCTCAATAGAGATTAATCCGGAGTGTAAAAAATAATTATAATATTTAATTGAGTCAAGAGGTGTTATAACTGTATCGATTCTTCCATTCCAAGAAAACACAGACATTGGTGTGGGCGTATTAAATATATTTAAAATATTTTCTTCAGTGATTTTTTTATTTTTCAATTTCCGATATCGTTCAGATCGTTTTATAGCCGGGATAAGAATTAACGTATCAATTTGTCCTTGACGCCAACTTGTATCATAGGGGGCAGTTTCAAAATCTTCCCAATGGTAATAAAATTTTTTTTGTAAACTTTTAATATGTGCTTTGACGGACTCTTCGGCATATTTTTGCATTCGAGAATCAATAGTTGTATAAATTTTTAAACCATCCTTATATATATTATATATTTCTCCCGTTTCTTTTTCTCTTTTTTTAACCCATTCAGACATAAAACCCCTCAAATGTTCTCTAAAATAAGTAGCAGAACCTTCATTATGATCAACTTTATTATAATTTAGTATTATTGGAACCACAGATAAAGAATCTTTTACAGATTCAGACAAGTATTTATTTTTAACCATTTGATTTAAAACAATATTTCTTCGGATCTTAGTTTTTTCAGCTCTTCTTAGGGGGTTATATAATGATGGATTTTTTGCCATGCCAATTAAAGTAGCAGATTGTTCAATTGTTAATTGGTCCGGTGATGTATTGAAATATATTTTTGCTGCTGATTTTATTCCAACTGCTAGATTTAAAAAATCAAAGCGATTTAAGTACATAGCAATAATTTCTTGTTTCGAGTATTTCCTTTCAATTCTTAAAGCAATTATCCATTCTTTAAACTTTTGTTGAACTCGTTCTATTTTGGAAGAGGGGCGTTTAGAAAAAAACATTTTTGCTAATTGTTGTGTTATTGTGCTGCCTCCTCCCAAGTTACTGTTGCCGGTTAAAATACCTTTTGCCACTCTAAAAAGAGCAATAAAATCAATTCCGGAATGATTAAAAAATCGTTCATCTTCTGTAGCAATTAGCGCATTAATTAAATCAGGAGATAGATCATCATATTCGACGTGTGTGCGGTTTTCATAAAAATATTTTCCTAACACCTTATTGTCTGTTGATAGAATTTCAGTTGCTAAATTTGTTTCAGGATTTTCAAGTTCTTTAAAATCTGGCAAAGGACCCCATGCTCCTTTCGAGGCTAAAAATAAACACAAGCTAATAGTAATAAATGGTAGAAAAAATACAGAGGGGATTCCATATCTAACAAAGATTTTTATCCAATAGTATTTTTTATTTTTTTCAGTCATTTAATATGATTTTCATGCCTATAGTATTACTTCCAGTTAATGGATTTTGCCTCATACCGTGTGTGAATATAAATTTATATTTTCCAGTTTTTTCAAACATTGTTAATTTTTCTAAAAAATAATTATCCCTTGTTTTACCAAGTCCTCGCCCCAGCCATTTACCATATCTATCTGTAATTGGATATTGTAATGTGTCAGTTTTTATGATATTTTGATTATGATGAATTTCAACCAATAAATAAAGGTTTCTATATGGATAATCTAAATTGTTTCGAAAAAATAATTCAAGATTATAATTTTTTATGTGTTCAATATTACAAGTAAAAACCACGGAATCTTCAAAGTGCCAGTTATTATCCACGAAAGAATGAGTAAAGCTTTGTGAAGTATTACAACTAAAAATCATTATAGTACAACAAAAAAATACCAATAACATAAATTTTTCCATAAATAAAATTTTAAGTATTATTTTTTGAGATAAAATCTTCAATTAAAAAGTTAGATTTACCTGATTTGTTGAGAGACAGCATTTTTTTCACAACATCTAAATCAACTTCAATCCAATCACCCCCTTTAGCATAACTATACCATATTACTTTTTTAAAAATATCAATTTTTTGAACTACTGCAACACCTCTTTTTGTTTTTATAGAAGTTTTATTTTTCGGAAACTCTTTTAATGAATCCATATAATTATCTAATTCAAAGTTCAGACAACATTTTAATTTTCCACATTGTCCAGTGATTTTTTGTGGATTTAGTGAGAGTTTTTGGTAGCGAGCAGCTGAAATATTAACACTTCTTATATCATGTAGCCATGATCCACAACATAATTCTCTCCCACAAGAACCAATACCACCAATTATACCAGCTTCTTGTCTTGCTCCTATTTGTTTCATGAGAATTTTAATCTTAAACTTAGTTGCCAAAAGTTTAATTAATTCTCTAAAATCAACTCGGTTATCAGCCAAATAGTAAAATATTGCACGTTTACCATCAGCTTGAAATTCAACGTCTGTTATTTTCATTTTCAATTTTAAATCTTTCACAATTTTTCGTGTATATAACATAGTTGATTTCTCTAAGGAAATAGCTTGGTGCCATGTGTCTAAATCTATTTGTGTTGGAATTCGCAAAACAGAACGAATGTCATCTTTTTTTATTTGTTTACGCCTTAATTGTAAACGGACTAATTCTCCTGTTAGAGAAACTAAGCCAATGTCATGCCCAATATCACATTGGACAACAATAGGATCTCCAATTTTAAAGCTTAGGTTTTTAAGATTATTATAATATTCCTTTCGTCCATTTTTAAAAGATAATTCTATAATCGAGCATTTATTTGCTACGCTACTTGTTGTTAAATTATTTAACCAATCAAAAACAGAAAATTTATTACACCTAGTACAAGTATTACTGTTTTTACATCCGCTTTTTGAAGACTTAGAAGAATTACAACTAGTACATCCCATATTATTTGTTTAATAGTTTGCCTAATGCAAAAGATAAATCTAAAAATAATATTTTGGAATTAGCATGTCGACTTAGATAATCATAGGAATTATCTAAAAGTGTGCAAATTTTGTAGATATTATTTTTGGTTAAATAATTCGCAAAATTTTTCATATTAAAATTAGGATGTTGAATTTTTGGATATAAATTAATTGATGGGGAATAATTTAGCAAAAAAGCATGTCGAATTATTGTCGTCGAAACTTTAAGAAACTCTAGTTGTAGGTTTTTGTCGGTTTTACTCACATTCTCACACCACAGAATTAAATCCGGAATAGATTTTTTGTTTTTTGCAAGAAAACAAAGCCGTATCCAATTAATAAAGTCGTTGTGTATTTTTTCTTCATTAATTTGACCATCAATTTTCTTTAAAATATTATTATAATTATTTTGGTTTTCATTTATAATTTTTTCAACAAACCCGCTCTCTAATTCAGGATATTTTTGCTTTAAAGTAGTTAGTATTTCTACAGTTTCAATTTGTTTGAATGTTTTTGTTTGTAGCCTGGAAATTATTGTTGGAAGCAGTGTCTCAGAGTTTTCACTAATAAATATAAATAATGTATTTTGTGAAGGCTCTTCAATATGTTTTAATAATTTATTGCTAGTAATTAAGTTCATTGTTTCAGGTAGCCAAATAATAAACACTTTATAAGTACCCTCATATGCTTTTAAATTTATGATTTTATTTATGATTTTAGCATCACGGACTTTAATACCGCCATTAGAGCTGATTTTTTGATTTTTATACCAATCATCTCTATCTAGATAAGGATTTTGTTTTACCATTTTTTGAAGCTCTAAAAAATAATCTTTACTAGAATATTTTGCACCTTTTGTGGGAAAGAAAAAATGTAAGTCAGGGTGTATTAATTTCAACATTTTAATACAATTAGCGCACTTCCCACACGAATCATCTTTTTTTTTGTCTCGACAGAATACGTACATAACAAAAGCTAGAGCCATTGGCAATTGTCCTGCCCCTTTAGCGCCATTAAATAATTGAGCATGAGGTATTTTATTTGAGCTGACCTCTTTAATAAGAACAGTTTTTATACTATTATTTCCTAAAATATGTTGAAAATACATTATGCTTAAATTTACAAAATAGATTTAAACTAGATATAATTATGCTTGACTTGTATTCTTATTAAAATTATTTTTAATAAATGACAATTATGTTAGAAAAAAATCAAAGGGTTTTAATTCGTGTAGATTTTAATGTTCCAGTTAATAATGGCACTATTACTGATGCAAGCAGAATCAACTCAGCATTGCCTACAATTAGACATTTCTTAAACTTAGGAATGTCAATTGTTTTAATGTCTCATTTTGGAAGGCCTAATGGATTTGATGACAATTATTCTTTAAAATTTTTAGTAGCGCATCTTTCCAAGTTATTAAATCAGAAAGTGTTATTTTCTTCTGATATTCGAGATTTAGATGTTTTAAATTTAATTAAACCAGGAGAGATTCTATTATTAGAAAATTTAAGATTTTATTCTGAAGAAACACAAAATGATGGGGTTTTTGCAGAGTTGCTGTCAAAATATGGAGACGTATATGTAAATGATGCTTTTGGCACTTCACATAGAAAACATGCTTCCATACAAAAAATCCAAGAATTTTTTCCAAATAAAAGTTATATGGGTTTTTTATTAGAAAAAGAAGTTAGCGAACTAAAAAAAATACAAAAAAGCTCTTTAGCACCACAGACTGTAATTGTTGGGGGTTCAAAAATCGGCTCAAAAATACACATGTTAAAAACTTTTTTAAATAAAGCGGACAATATTCTTATTGGTGGAGGCATGGCCTTCCCTTTTATTAAATATATGGGTGGACAAATAGGAGGGTCTTTATGTAACAATGATGAACTTGAAGTGGTTAAAAAGTTTTTAATTCAATCTGAGAAAAGCGCAACAAAAATAGTGTTGCCTATTGACTGTATTGTTACTGATAGTATTTCTTTAAAAACAAATATTAAGTCTTGTGATATTATGTCTATCCCTGATGGTTATATGGGTGTAGATATTGGTCTGAATTCGGTCCAATTATTTCAAAAATTTATTACTAATTCAAAGTTAATTTTATGGAATGGTCCAATGGGTATATTTGAAACTCAAGAATTTTCAAGTGGCACCAAAGCGATTACAAACGCTATTGCAGAGTTCACAGCCAGCTCAGGATATAGTTTGATTGGAGGTGGGGATACGGTATCTGCCATATCTGAATTTAGTAAAAAAAGTCAATTTAGTTATATTTCTACAGGTGGAGGTGCGATGTTAGATTTTTTTAGAAATCAAAATTTACCAGGTATTTTAGACTTAAAAACAATAATTAGATAAATCATGAAAAGAAATAAGTCAATTGACATGAAAAAAAAATGGGAAGAACTTGTTGATTTTGTTAGTGAAGCATTTGGTGATGGCGATCGACTAGACCTACAAGCAATTCTTTTTTTAATAGGGGTTAATGAGCTTGGGCAGGGCTATAGAGAATTTACTAAGGATGAAAAAATGAATCTATTACATATAGCAATTTGCAAATTATTAAGTAGATATGGCTATTATGATTTTGTGGGCAAGGATGAGGATGGTTGGCCTCATTGGGAAACAAATAGTGAATTGCCAGAACTTAAAGCAGGAGAACAAACTATTTTAATGAAGGAAGCTGCTATTATTTATTTTGGTGAATCAGGAATTAATTTTCAGTCCTCAAAACAATAATCACAATTTTGGGTGTCACTCATTTCTTCTAGCATTAATGTGAATTCTTTATTTTTATTTTCTTCTAAATAAACTGCTCCATCTTTGCACAAATATTTTTCTGCACCCGAAGACCCTAGACAAACCTGCACTGTCACAAATGCTTTGTTGTCAAAACTAAAAGAACTTTCTCCTGTGCTATTTGTGGTGCCCTCTAAAGCTATTATCGAGCCCTCAACAGGTTCGCCGTTCTCAACATCTTGAACTAATATTTTAACATTTACATTAGCCACTGCATTGATTTCTTGATCAACAACTTTAACAGTTAATTCAAAAAAAGGTTCCGTATAGCACTGTGTTAAAAAACAAAGAGATACGATTAATAGAAATTTATTCATTTTGCCTACAATCATTACGTCAATTATTTATTATAATGTAAATTTGGATAATAGCAAATATATTATAAATGAAGGAGAAAATAAATAAATATATAAATGATGTAAATAATATTGTTATTTCAAATCTAGAAGAAGCAAATAGTTTTAAAAATCAGTATTTAGGAAAAAAGGGTATTTTAAATCAAGTATTTTTTGAATTTAAGCAGCTTCCTGGATTAGAAAAAAAAGAATTAGGTCAATTATTAAATCAATTAAAAACACTGGCCTTTTCTAAGCTAGAAGGTGTAAAAAATAATCAAAAGTCTAGTAAACATAAAGCATTAATTGATGTAACATTACCATCTAATTATGAGAAAATAGGCGCCACACACCCTTTATCTAAAGTCAAAGAAAACATTGTAGATATTTTTAAAAAAGTTGGGTTTTCTGTGGCTCAAGAAAGAGAAATAGAGGACGATTGGCATAATTTTTCAGCATTAAATATGCCTCAAAATCATCCAGCTAGAGATATGCAAGACACATTTTTTATTGATTTAAATCCAGATAAATTATTAAGGACACACACATCATCAGTTCAAATAAGACATATGGATATACATAAGCCTCCAATCCGAATTATTTCTCCGGGAAGAGTATATCGAAAAGAAGATATTTCAGCTCGAGCACATTGTATTTTTCATCAAATAGAAGGACTATATATTGATCAAAATGTCAGTTTTTCGGATTTAAAAGCTATGATTAATTATTTTTTAAAAAGTTTATTTGGAAAAGATTTAAAAACTCGCTTTAGGCCATCATTTTTTCCCTTTACTGAACCAAGTGCAGAAGTAGATATTTATTGGGGGTTAGAATCCGAATCGGATTACAGAATAACGAAAGGAACAGGGTGGTTAGAAATTATGGGGTGCGGCATGATTGACCCAAATGTTTTGAAAAATGTTAATATAGATTCAGAGAAGTTTTCAGGATTTGCCTTTGGTTTAGGGATTGAAAGAATAGCAATGCTATTATATCAAATAGATGATCTTAGATTATTTTTCGAAAATGACATTCGATTTCTCAAGCAATTTCAAAAAGCTTTTTAATTACTTTATTTTTTCCAATTTTAACATATTAGTCATCCCCTTTTCTTTAATAGGCATACTTGCAATATTAATCACAAAATCTCCATTTTTTAAAATTTTTTGGGATTTTAAGATGCTTTGTGTTTCTTCGATTGTATTGTCAGTGCTTTCAAATTTATTATAATAAAATCCGATTAAGCCCCAAATTAAACTTAATCTATTGAGTAGTTTTCGATTGTGAGTAAAAACACAGATATATGCATTTGGCCTATTAGAAGATATTTTTTGAGCATTGTAGCCAGACGCAGTAAAAGTTAATATTGCCCTTGCTTCTACTTGATTAGCAATTTCAGAAGCTTGGTAGCAAATCGAATCAGAAATATATCTTCGATTTGATTTAAATGGTAAAAACTTATTAAAATGTTTTCTTTCATCAGATGCTTCAACATCAATGATGATTTTTGACATTGTTCTTACCACTCGAACGGGGTATTTCCCAATAGAGGTTTCTCCTGATAACATTAATGCATCTGCTCCATCAAAAACAGCACTTGCCGCATCATTTGTTTCTGCTCTAGTTGGAACAAGGTTTGTCATCATGCTTTCCATTACTTGTGTTGCAATAATGACAGGTTTCGCTTTTTTTCTAGAAGCTCTAATAATTTTTTTCTGTAAAACAGGCACTTTTTGAGTTGGAATTTCAACCCCTAAATCACCCCGGGCCACCATTAATGCGTCAGCATTTAGAATAATCCTATTTAAATTTTTTATTGCATCAGGTTTTTCAATTTTTGCAATTACTTTACAGTCACCATTTTCTTGTTCGATAAATTTTTTCAAGTCTATAATATCTTGAGCTCTTCGCACAAATGATAATGCCACCCATTCGACATGGTTTTTGATGCAAAAACTCAGGTCTTCATAATCTTTATTGGTAATTGTAGGGATAGATATTTTTGTATTAGGCAAATTAACTCCTTTTTTTGAAGTTAAAATTCCACCTTGTACTATTATACAACAAATTTGTTGATTGATAATATTATTTATTCGAAGAACAATTTTTCCATCATCTAATAATATTTTTTCTCCAACTTTCACATCCTTGTCTATCCCATAGTAATTGATAAATAAGTTATTCTTATTAGAGTATTCTTCTCCATTTTGAACAATAATTGAATCACCTTTTACTAAAATAGTATCGGGATGAACTAGGCCAATTCTTAGTTTTGGCCCTTGTAAATCTCCTAGAACAGCAACATGTGAATTTAGTTCATTATTTAGCTCATGTATTATAGATATAATTTTAAGCGCATCTTCATGTCCACAATGAGAAAAATTAATTCTACAAACATTAAGTCCAGCTAATATCATTTTTCTAATCTTTTTTTTAGAAAGTGAGCTGGGCCCAATAGTAGCCACAACTTTAGTTCTTTTTAACTTATATTTTTTTTCAATCATATTATTAGAATACTAAATTGTTAATAGATTTTATTTTTCTTAAATCAATATCTGTTGCAGATTCTATGTATGATACGTTTTTTAAGTATTGTTTTAAATTTTTTTTTTCAAGATCCTTCCAGAGTCCTTTTAATTTTAAAAAATAATCAAATTCTTTTAGCTCTGGTAGTAAAAACGATGTATTCGTGATTAAATTATCTGAAAATAGGTTTTCGGCTTCGTTAGCTTCAGAGTTATAAATAGATTTATTTCCAATTAAAAAACTAGTACGTTTGAATTCACTATTTATATGTTTAAAAGTAGAGAAGTATATTTTTCTAGTATTTATTATGTAGCAGATGTCTTTTTTAATTCGTTCAAATATGAAAAAAGGAGACTTATTTAAAAAATACGCAAATCGATAATCCTCTAATTCGCTTCTAATTGCAATTAATGAATAATTTAAATTATAATCTATTTTTAGCTTCAGTTCATTTTTCATGAAATATCATGATATTAAATTTTTTTAAATATTATAGAGGCATTATGTCCACCAAAACCAAAAGTATTACATAAACTATATGTTATGTTTCTTGGCTCCATTTTATTAGCGGTATAATTTACCTTATTATCTAGCTCAGGATCTAAGTTTTCCAAATTAATAGTGGGTGGCACAATACCATACTTCATAGCAAGTATGCATGCAATACTTTCAATTGCACCTGCTGCACCCAATAAATGGCCAGTCATAGATTTGGTTGAGCTAATATTTAAATTATAAATATCATCTTGAAAAACACTGTGTATAGCTTTCATTTCAGAAACGTCTCCTAATGGTGTGGAGGTTCCATGAACATTAATATAATCAATCTTATTTGGTGATATTTTTGCATCTAATAGTGCCTGTTGCATGACATTTTTTGCCCCTAATCCCTCAGGATGTGGCGCTGTAATATGATGTGCATCTGCTGACATGCCAGCCCCCACGACTTCTGCATAAATTTTAGCCCCTCGATTTATAGCATGATTATATTCCTCTAAAATTAAAGCTCCTGCACCCTCCCCAAGTACAAATCCATTTCGATTTACATCAAATGGTCTGGATGCTGTTTGTGGACTTTCATTTTGAGTGGATAATGCTTTTAATGCATTAAATCCACCTACGCCAGCTTCATGCACTGATGCCTCCGAACCCCCACAAATAAAAATATTAGCTTTTCCTAATCGGATGTAATTAAAAGCATCAATAATTGAATGTGAAGCTGATGCGCATGCTGATACAGTGGCAAAATTTGGTCCTTGAAAACCGTATTTAATAGAGATAATACCAGAGGCAATATCTGCAATCATTTTTGGGATAAAATATGGGCTAAAACGAGGAATTTTATTGCCACGAATAAAGCTTTCAATTTCGTCTGAAAAAGTTTTGATTCCTCCAATACCAGACCCCCAAATTACGCCAGCATAATTTTTATCAATTTTTTCTAAAGAGAATCCAGCATCTTCTATAGATTCAGCAACGGCAATTAAGGCATATGAAGTATAGTTGTCATATTTTCGGATTTCTTTTCGATCTAGGTGTTCTTGGAGGGTAAGATTTTTTAATTCACATGCAAATTGTGTTTTAAAATTAGATGAATCAAAATGTGTAATAGGAGCAGCTCCACTTTTCCCATTAGTAAGTGCATTCCAGTATTCAGGAATATTATTACCAATAGGAGTCAGGGCTCCTATACCAGTGACAACAACTCGATTAAGGTTCATAGAATATAATATTTTACAAAGCTTTTTTTATGCGCCTGTTTTATCTTTTATATATTGTATTGCAGCACCGACAGTTGTTATTTTTTCTGCTTCGTCATCTGGAATTTGAAGATCGAATTCTTTTTCAAATTCCATAATTAATTCAACAGTATCTAAAGAATCAGCACCTAAGTCTGACATAAAGTTAGAATCTTCTGTTACTTCGCTTTCATCGATAACTAATTTATCAACTATAATTGCTTTTACTTTTGATGAAATTTCTGACATAATTATGTGTTTTTATTTAATAATTCATTTACTTTACCGGTAAAGATATGTAATTTATCTATTGCTAGATAAATAGTAACAGGTGGTTTATTTACAGGGTTTTCAACATTTTTGAAGTTAAAACTAAATGAAAAAAATTGCAATTTTTGCATCTGGAAGTGGTTCAAACGCTGAAAATATTGTGAAATATTTTCAACAAAATGACAAAATAAAAGTACATCTTGTTGGGTCTAATAATTCAGAAGCAAAAGTGTTAGATCGGGTATCTCGTTATAGTATCCCAACCACCATATTTAATAAAGAGAATTTAATGAATGGGGATGTTTTAGCAATTTTAGAACAAAAACAAATTGATTTCATTGTATTAGCCGGGTTTTTATTAAAAATTCCAAAAATGATAATAAATAAGTATTTAAATAAAATAATTAATATTCACCCTAGTCTATTACCCTTATATGGAGGCAAAGGAATGTATGGTAATTATGTCCATCAAAAAGTTCTTGAAGAAGGGGATAATGAAACAGGAATTACAATACACTTTGTGAATGAAAAATATGATGATGGTGCAATTATCTTTCAAGCAAAATGTCCACTTGAAGATAATTTAACAATCAAAAAAATTGCTAAAAAGGTCCATGATTTAGAAATGAAATTTTATCCTAAAATAATAGAGAATATATTAAATGAATCAAATTAATATTTATACAGATGGCGCAGCTAAAGGGAACCCGGGTCCGGGTGGCTATGGCGTGATATTAGAATATAAAGGACACATAAAAGAATTATCATCAGGGTTTAGAATTACAACTAATAACAGAATGGAGTTATTAGCTGTTATTATTGGATTGGAGTCTATTAAAGAACTAAGACAGAATATTATGGTTTTTTCAGATTCTAAATATGTGGTTGATGCTATAAATAAAGGATGGCTTTTTGAATGGGAAAGAAAGAAATATAAAAAAAAGAAAAATCCAGATTTATGGCAACGATTTTTATTAATATATAGACAACATAAAGTCTCTTTCACTTGGGTTAAAGGGCATGCTGGACATGCTCAAAATGAACGCTGCGATCAATTAGCTGTTGATGCAGCAAATAAGAATAATCTACCTATAGATAATGGATATGAAAACACTCGGAATATTCAAAAAAATCTTTTTGATTAATTAAGAAGTGTTTTTTGTTGGAGGGCTTTTATCCTGTCCTTGATTTCTGCACTTTTCTTATTAATAATATTATTAACACCAAAGCTTTCTACACAGAAAGAAGCCATTGCACATGCTTTGACCACTCCAATTTTCATATTTTCAAATGACAGGTCATCTGTATTATTTAAGTGTCCAATAAATGCGCCAGCAAATGTGTCGCCCGCGCCCGTTGGGTCCATGCACTTACTTACATAAAATGAAGGGCATTCAAAAACCTTTTCATTACTGAACAGTAGTGCACCATCTTCACCTTTTTTAATAATTAAGGAGGATGGTCCCATGCTTTGAATTTTTACTGCCGCATCTGTTAAATTGGTTTTTTGAGATAATTGTAAAGCTTCTTCGTCATTTATAATTAATACATTGGTGTAGGCTATCACTTGTTTTAAATCTTCTAAACAATTATCCATCCAATAATTCATTGTGTCTGTAACAATTAGTTTAGGAGTAGTATGAAGTTTTTTTATTGTTTCTAGTTGTATTGATGGCATAAGATTTGCCAACATTAAGTATTTACAATTTTGATATTTTTCAGGCACTTTGGGGTCGAATTTTTCTAGTACATTCAGATGTGTCTCGAGTGTATCCCGAAGATTCATGTTTTCATGATATTTGCCAGACCAAAAGAATGTTTTTTCTTCTGGAATAATTTCAAGTCCAGTACAATCAATACCATGTTTTTGTAGAAGATTAATATCACTTTCTAAAAAATCTCCGCCGACCACTGAGATAAGATTAGATTTTTTATTAAAATAAGATGCAGAAATTCCGATATATGTTGCTGATCCTCCTAGAATTTTATCCACCTTTCCAAAAGGTGTTTCGATTCCGTCAAATGCAACAGTGCCAACAATTAATAAGCTCATAGTAAGAAAATTAAATCATTTATAACAGGATGAAAAATGAATATTTTTATATATTTGCTTCCCAATATAAGAAAAATCCTCCTTAGCTCAGTTGGTTAGAGCATCTGACTGTTAATCAGAGGGTCCTAGGTTCGAGTCCTAGAGGGGGAGCATAACAAGACAAGCGGGTATTTTTGCCCGCTTTTTTTATTTTCATTTTTTTTAAGTCATTGATTTTCAGGAAGATAAGTTCAATAAGTTTATTGCCCTTATTGGTTCGATATTTTTTTCCATTCAAATATAGTGGTTTTAGTATTGAAAGGGAAATCTGTGAAAGTGGGTGCTTTTATTTTTTTACAAGATAAAATATAGGTTCTGAAAAACTATCAACAGCATCTTGTCGTTGATTTTGTTTTGTTCCAGAAAACAAATCGTTTCCGTTCAAAGCTTGTGTCTCTAATAGTGTATAACCCTTTGCCATAATATCATTTAAAGTAGAGCTAATAGCTAGCAAAACGATTGTTCGGGGATGTTTTTTATAATCCGCTTTTGTGTTATGAAAAATGACGTTACGAGACATGCTTCCATCAGGAGCAATAATAGTTTCTATGATCTTTTTTTCCATAATAAAACCATTATCATCAACATAATCTTTTCCATTTATATCATCAGTAAGATGCCAACTTTCGTAAGCAACCATATATAGTTGAGCCTGTATTTGCATAGACATAAAAAGAAATGCACATAAAAAGAAAAGTTTTTTCATAGTATTAAATTTTATTCAAATATACTGGTTTTAATAATTGAAAGGAAAGTGTTAATTATATCATAGGATTTATTAAATTCGCCACCTAATTAAATATTAAAATAAAATGAAAAAAGGAACAGTAAAGTTTTTTAATGAAATAAAAGGATTTGGATTTATCACCGAAGAAGGTAGTGGAGAAGATTATTTCGTTCACTCAACAGGCCTATCTGGACGCATCAAAGATGGCGATAAAGTTGAGTTTGAATTACAAGAAGGACAAAGAGGCATGCAGGCCAAAAATGTTAAAACAATATAAATAGGTTTTAGTATTGAAAGGGAAGTGTTAGTCTAATGCTCAATTCAAACGAAGTTCCTATATTATTTTTTTTCCCAAAATAGTTCAATTATATTCAATCATTATATATAGAGAATTATGATTGAACACAGAAGATGTTTTAGAGATCCCATTCCTGAAATTTATGAGTCAGCAGAACTACTTAATAAAGCACTAATTTTTCATTTAAAAAATGAGACTAGAAAAACGAAGGAACTTTTATTAAAAGCCGATATGCCTGTGATTAGGGATTGGACAGAATCAATTTGGGGAGCTAAAAGTCCATATATTAAAATCAGACAAGTTCATAATCCTAAGCCTAGACTTAAAAAGAACGAAAGAATTGAAACTAGAATGCCGGATAAAAAAATCAAGGATGAACTAATTTTTAGAGATGGACATAATTGTGTTTTTTGTGGAATCCCAGTAATTAGAACGGAAGTTAGAAATCAGTTCAAAAAACTGTATCCAAATGAAATCCCTTGGGGACGCAAAAATATTGAACAGCATTCTGGATTTCAAGCAATGTGGCTTCAATACGATCATTTAGTCCCACATTCAAGAGGGGGTGATAATAATTTAGATAATATAGTTATTACTTGTGCTCCGTGTAATTTTGGACGAATGGAGTATACTATAGAGGAAGTTAGTTTACTCAATCCATTTGAACGAGATCGTGTAAAATTTAAATGGAATGGACTAGAAGATATATTAATTTAACAGCTATAGCTTTGAATTTCTTTATATAACAGATGAAAATCGTGTAAATCCTTTAGTAGGTGGTTCGAAATAAGTCCAGTAGGGGGAGCAACAGATAAAGCATCTACGAAAGTGGGTTCTT